>JAEZHX010000127.1 GCA_023436765.1 Bacillota bacterium | reverse complement strand
AGGCGCGGTCTGCCTCTAGGAACATATGGTCAATGGCCTTCTCCAGGGAGGTATTCTTATAATAAATCAGCGAAATGACTTCTACCTTAAAACCGGTTTTCTTCATCGTCTTAATCTTTAGAAGGTCTGTATTAGTCAAGATCGGGTTATTGATCATCAGAACCTTACAGTTCTCTGCCTTCTCCTCGAGGAGATTGCCGTCCTCTCCGATGTAGACAGAGGTAGCCGTCACGATCTCCTCACGGATCGCATCGATCGGCGGATTGGTAACCTGTGCGAAGAGCTGCTTAAAATAACTGAATAAGGGAGGGTTATTCTTTGACAGCACAGGGATTGGAGAATCGACACCCATCGCTGCCACTGCCTCCTGGCCGCTGTCCGCCATCGGCAGAATCGAGGTTTTATAATCCTCATAGGTATATCCGAAGGCCTTCTGGAGCCTAGCCAGCTCCTCATCCGAATACTCCACAATCTTTTTATTCGGGATATGCAATGACTTCAGCTTGATTAAGTTGGTATCCAGCCATTCGCCGTAAGGTTGGCGGGCCGCATAATCATTTTTCAGATCCTCATCATCAATCAGAGCTCCCTTTACGGTATCTACGAGGAGCATCTTACCGGGACGCAACCGTTCCTTCCTTACGATCTTCTCTGCCGGAATATCCAGCACGCCTACCTCGGAGGATAGAATCACATAATCATCCTCGGTGATATAGTAACGGGAGGGTCTGAGCCCGTTACGATCCAGGACAGCTCCCATCACATCCCCATCCGAGAACAGAATGGAGGCGGGTCCGTCCCAGGATTCCATCATTGTGGCATAGTACTGATAAAAGTCCCTCTTCTCCCTGCTGATACTTGAGTCATTGTTCCAGGGCTCCGGTATCGTAATCATGACAGCCAGGGGAAGCTCCATGCCGCTCATAACTAAGAATTCCAGGGTGTTATCCAGCATGGCAGAGTCTGAGCCTTCGGTATTTACCACCGGGAGAACCTTGTGCAGCTCTCCCTTCAGATGCTCGGATTCCATGGTCTCTTCCCTTGCCAACATTTTATCCGCGTTGCCTCGGATTGTATTAATTTCACCGTTATGTACGATGAGTCGGTTCGGATGAGCTCTTTGCCAGCTGGGATTCGTATTCGTGGAAAATCTGGAGTGTACGATGGCGATAGCGCTCTCATACTCCTTCTCCTGCAAATCCCGGAAAAAGAGGCGGAGCTGCTTCACCAGGAACATTCCCTTATATACAATGGTCCTGCTGGATAAGGATACAACATAGGTATTATCATTGCTTTGCTCGAAGATTCTTCTGATGATGTAGAGCTTTCGGTCAAAATCCACTCCAGGCTTTACGTTCGCAGGCTTCTTAATAAAGCACTGAAGGATATGGGGCATACAGGCAATGGCCCGTTCTCCAAGAACCTGGGACTTCGTCGGTACTTCCCTCCAGCCGAGAAATTTGAGCCCTTCCTTCTCTGTAATGATTTCGAACATCTTCTTAGCCTGGTTACGGCAGAGCTCCTCCTGGGGGAAGAAGAACATACCTACGCCGTACTCTCTCTCCTCCCCTAATTCAATTCCCAGGGGCTTTACTACCTTGGAAAAGAACTTATGGGAGATCTGAAGAAGGATGCCTACGCCGTCACCGGTCTGTCCATTTGCGTCCTTACCGGCCCGGTGTTCCAGATTCTCAACTATCTTTAGGGCATTCTCTACTGTCCCATGTGTTTTCAGTCCCTTCATATGGACAACTGCACCAATTCCGCAATTATCATGCTCAAAGCGGGGATCATAGAGTCCCTGTGGAACCTGTGTTGTTTCCTCACTCATCGTTATCTTCATAGGCAAACCCATCCTTTTCGATATATAATCCTCATCGTTTCCTTCATTATTGAACAACACTGTATTCTGCCGCACTAGCAGCTTGACACGGTAATTATTTATATAGCCGTATCCTTTTTGGTAGAACAAAAAGGGACGTTTACAGACTATTCCTAGGAATAATCCGCAAACGCCCTTGTTTATTGTTGTTGATTATAATATATCTTATTTCATAATGCAAGTATATTTTTAATATATTTCAATCATCGCAAAAAGTTGACAGTGTGAATGAAGGATCAAAGTTCCTCTTTGAGAACTAAAAAATAACACTTTTCGCTCTTATTAGCACTAACAAGATTTTGATTTAAGCAATATTGCCATAACTGTCGATATAAATAGTATAGACATTACCTTAAGACCTGTGCAGGAATAATCAGATATTCTTATCAGGTCCGACAGAAAGAGGGCTTTTTATGGATATCCTTAATTCCAATTATGAATATAGATCAAATACAATCAACCATACCCAGGTACCATCAGAGACGAATGGTGCCCAGGTAAAATCCGAACCCACGGGGCAGGCAGCAATGCCGACTTCAACAGCGGATCGTGTCACTGTCCCGGATAGCAGGATGGAGGCGGCTCCCTCTACAGCAGATCAGACCATACTGAAGGCTTTGGCAGCCTCCGGTCTGCCGATGTCAGAACGGAACCGTAGCCTTGTACGTGAGCTTCTTAATCAAAAGCTCCCGGTTGACAAGCAGACGCTGCAGATGTTTGCCAGGCTGTCCGCTGTTAATCGGTCTGCCTCAGCTTTGACCCTGGTCCTGATGTATAAGAATCAAATCCCGATTACACCTGCGAATCTCCGGCAATTTGAAGCATATCAAAACGGAAATCACCGGCTTCTGCAGGATATTCAGAGCTTAGCGAAGAATATCACAGAGCTGCTTAAGTCCCTGCAGATGACTCAGGAACCCGGTACTCCTGCAGGAATGGAGCACTCAAGCAACGGTATGCCGGAAGCAGCAGTCACCTCCAAAGAGATGCCCATGTCCGGAGGAGCTATCCCTCAGGAAACTGCCGTCCAAAGTAACAATGTTCCTGCTGCCGTTACCACAGCCTCTTCAGGCTATGGAGATGAAGGGCTGACAGGATATCAAATTCCTCTCGAAGCCTCTCCCGGAGAACAATCAGACTTAATCAATTTGAGCAACAAGGGCGAAGCAGGCG
>JAEZHX010000122.1 GCA_023436765.1 Bacillota bacterium | reverse complement strand
GAGAACAGGGATCAGCTGGCAGCGTCTATCCGGAAGAAGCTCCATATCCCGGAGGGGAAGAAGACGATTCTCTATGCACCGACCTGGAGGGATGATGAGTATTATGGCAGGGGTGAGTATAAATTCGCTCTGAAGCTGGATCTGAGACTCCTCAAGAAGGAATTGGGACCGGATTATGTGGTTCTTCTCAGAACCCATTACTTTATTGCGGATTCCCTCGATGTGAAAGGACTGGAGGATTTTGCGGTCAATGTCAGTAAATATGATGATATCTCGGAGCTGTATCTGATTTCGGACCTGCTGATTACAGATTATTCCTCTGTATTCTTTGATTATGCGAATCTAAAGAGGCCGATACTATTCTATACCTATGATCTGGACAAATACCGGGACATGCTGCGCGGCTTCTATATGGATATTGAGACAGAGGTTCCCGGGCCCTTATTATTCACCAATGAAGAAGTGGTGTCTGCAATCAAAGGGATTGAACAGATCACAGAGCAGTATCAGAGCAAATATGATGAGTTTTATGAGAGGTTTTGCGGATTAGAGGATGGGCATGCCTCCGAGAAGGTAGCAAAAAGGGTGTTTGATCTTCCTTAGAGTTCAACAAATTGATGTAAAAAATTATATTCTTAATCATAAATTTGTGCAAGCCTACAAAAATCTGGAAAGTGCACCTATGACTATAAAAAAGCAGTTGCCAATTCGAAATGTTTCGTTGATAATATTAGCGTAACAGATAGGTTGTGAATACGATGAGAAAATCAAATAAAGGATGGGTGGCATTTACGATGAAAAAGTTAGACATGCTCTATGAAGGAAAAGCAAAGAAGGTGTACCTGACTGATGTGGAAGACGTATATATCGTAGATTATAAGGATGATGCAACAGCATTCAATGGTTTAAAAAAAGGTACCATACTTGGTAAAGGTGTCATCAATAATAAGATGTCCAACCACTTGTTCCGACTGTTAGAGAAGCAGGGTGTTCCCACTCATTATGTGGAAGAGCTCAGTGACAGGGAAACCGCTGTTAAGAAGGTTACAATTGTTCCTCTGGAAGTAATCGTAAGAAATGTCTCCGCCGGCAGCTTTGCCAAAAAACTTGGTATCGAAGAAGGAAGAAAGCTGTTAGTACCCACCCTTGAATTCTCCTATAAAGATGATGCTTTGGGAGATCCGTTCATCAATGACTACTATGCCCTTGCACTTGGCCTGGCAACCAGGGAAGAGATAGATCGAATTACTGAGCTTACCTTTAAGGTAAACGAAGTATTATGCAAGTATTTCCTGGAATGCGGCATCGAGCTGATTGATTTCAAGCTCGAGTTCGGCAGATATAAGGGACAGATTATCCTTGCAGATGAGATCTCGCCGGATACCTGCAGGCTTTGGGATGTTACTACCCATGATAAGCTGGATAAGGACCGCTTCCGCAGGGACCTTGGTAAGGTAGAGGATGCATATCAGGAAGTATTCAGAAGATTAGGGATAGAATAATGAAATATTGGGCTGTTTCAGAGAAGTTTCATAGCTGCCAGATACATCCGAGGAGGGAGATCCCCAAGGAAGTATGCCTTTTTACAGGGAGGGCAAGCGATAGGAATATATTTGAAACAGCCTTCTTTTGACTGTATGGTTTGGCTTAGAGGCTTCTTCTGGTCGAATAGAAAGGATAATAAACATGTTCATGGAAAATAACGACTATAATCCGGATGAGCTACATGAGGAGTGTGGAGTATTCGGTGTATATGATTTGGATGGCAATGATGTGGTATCAACTATATATTATGGTTTATTCGCACTTCAACACCGGGGACAGGAAAGCTGCGGCATCGCTGTCAGCGATACAAAGGGGCCGAAGGGTAAGGTGAAGTCCTGCAAAGGGATGGGCCTCGTCAGCGAGGTATGTACGGAAGAGAATCTGGAGCGTCTGAGCGGCAACCTTGGAGTCGGCCATGTCCGTTATTCGACCGCAGGGGAAAGCAGCATCCATAATACACAGCCGTTGGTACTAAATTATGTGAAGGGAACACTATCATTGGCTCACAATGGTAACCTGGTCAATACACCCGAGCTGAGACGGGAACTAGAACAAACCGGTGCTATCTTTCAAACAACGATAGATACGGAAGTGATTGCATACCATATTGCCAGGGAACGTCTGCAATCAGCAACGGTAGAGGAAGCAGTTGTAAGAGCCATGAAGAAACTGTCCGGAGCCTATTCTCTGGTCATTGCGAGTCCCAGGAAGCTGATTGGTGCCAGAGATCCCTTCGGTTTTCATCCCCTATGCATCGGTAAGAGGAATAACACGTATATCCTTGCTTCGGAAACAGCAGCCTTAAGCGCAGTGGATGCGGAGTTCATCCGGGATGTGAGGCCCGGTGAGGTAGTCATGATCAATGAGAACGGAATCCATTCCGATACCACCCAGTGTGGCAAGCAGCTTGCGAGATGCGTCTTTGAGTATATCTATTTCTCCAGACCGGATACGAGGTTTGACGGAGTCAGTGTATATAATTCCAGAATCATGGCCGGAAGAATCCTGGCTCAGACGCATCCCGTAGAGGCTGATGTGATTGTCGGTGTTCCTGATTCGGGAAATGCGGCAGCCCTGGGCTATGCCCTGGAATCCGGAATTCCCTTTGGAATGGCGTTTGTAAAGAACAGCTATGTCGGAAGGACGTTTATTAAGCCGAAGCAATCCGTGAGGGCCTCCAGTGTAAGAATTAAGTTAAATGTGCTGCCTGAAGTGGTTCAGGGCAAACGAGTGGTTATGATTGATGACTCCATCGTCCGCGGTACCACCAGTGCGAAGATTGTGCGGATGCTGAAAAATGCAGGAGCTACAGAGGTACATGTCAGGATCAGTTCACCGCCATTTCTGTATCCCTGCTACTTCGGAACTGATGTTCCGACCGGTGATCAGCTGATTGCTCATAATAATTCTATTGAACAGATTCGTGACATGATAGGAGCGAATTCCTTAGGATATCTGGCAGTGGAGCGTCTGGCTGACATGCTGGGCGGTGATACAGGCTATTGTGATGCCTGCTTTACAGGAAAATATCCGATTGAACCACCAAAGGAGGATATCCGCGGGGAGCATGATCTATAATCAAATAACGAATACTAACGAATCATCTATATAGATTGTATGAACAGTAGACACTATGAGAGAATAGGAAAGGGGCTTAGCCATGAGTAATGACAGATATACCAGTCC
>JAEZHX010000119.1 GCA_023436765.1 Bacillota bacterium | reverse complement strand
TCCTCTATATAGCCTTTCATAGTGTCTGCGTTCCGCATCACAAGGACGGAACGCATTCCCCCTTATTATCGTTGTTGTTACATTGTATGCAGGGGAAATCCTGTGTAGTACTTTGAATATTTCTCTTATGAATAAAAGATTTCATCCGGTTGTTGTTTGCCCTCCGGGTTAGTCCGGAGGGCTTTATTGGGGGTTGAACAGATGGGGGGACTTATATGCCATAGGGATTTGCCCCTCCATTATGCGGCGTCATCATTTTATTATCTCTTCGAAATCCATTTGAAGCAAGGGTCTGCTTAACAGAAATCCCTGCCCCATGTGACAACCATAACTCTTAAGATAATTCAGCTGTTCTAGAGTCTCAATTCCTTCTGCCACAACGGTAAGATCCAGGCCCTTTGCCATGGCTATGATGGATTTCACCAGATTTTGCTTTTTGCTCGTACTAACGATATCCCTAATAAACCCCTTGTCTATTTTTAGTTTATCCAGTTCATAACGTTCAATCTGCCCTAGAGAGGAAAAGCCTGTCCCAAAATCATCCATGGATATTTTGACGCCGGAACTTTTCAGCTCCCTGAGATTATTTACAATCGTTCCGAGCTCTCCGGAGGATACACTCTCAGTAATCTCGAGCTCAATATGGAAGGCCTCCAGCTGATATTTGTTTAGAATCCGAAGGACTTTTTGGTAAAAATCGCTCTGTTCCATTTGCTTTACAGAAATATTGATTGAGATTGGAACTATTCTATAGGATTTTTGCTTCCATACCCATATACTTCTGCATACCTGCTCGAGTACCCAATCGCCTATATTAAGGATATGTCCTGTTCGCTCTGCCAGACTTATGAATTCATCCGGTGCGATGTTGCCAAGTGCCGGGCTATTCCAACGGAGCAAAGCCTCTGCCCCTACCAGCGTATTCTGAAAATCCAGGCTATAAATCGGCTGGTAGCATAGATGGAATTCCTGATTAAGATTTGCCCGAGCCAGGTAATTCGCTATCGTAAATCTTCGCTCGAACTCCTTAGACATGTCCTCGGAATAATAGCAGAAGCTTTCCTCCGGCTGTCTTCTTGCCTTATTCATGGCCATATCTGCATGCTGTATCAGTAGCTCCGCGTTTGGTCCATGCTCGGGATAAAGGCAAATTCCAATGCTGGCGGTAATAAACAGCATGGATTGATCGATTGTATATGGTCTTCGGATTTTGTATAGAAGCATGTCAATCAGCCTATCTAAATCAGCACTGTCGTTATAGCTTTCATATACAAAAATAAAAACGTCATCACTAAATCTGAATAAATGCTCCTCGGTATCTGATTGGTCCAGCAGGCGTGTAGCCAATTCAACCAATAGTTCATCTCCATAATGGTGTCCCAGGGAGTTATTTATGTCTTCGAGACCGCCGATGCTGAGATAGAGAATAGCAAATTTCTTATTATCTAGCTTGCATTGCCTAATAAATTGATTTATTTTACTGATGCAGTAGCTCCGGTTATACAGACCGGTCAGTAAATCCTTCTGCTGTAATTTTATCTTTTGAGAAATGTCAATATAAATGATATATGCGCCCAGAATATCATTGTGATGGATTAACGGATAAATAAGGATTTCAACATCGATTAATTTGCCATCCTTTCTTTTTCTTCGTCCTTCCTGTTTTACGACCAGACCCTCATAGATCATCTTAATATTCTGATCAATTTGATTGATATTCTCTGCCGAGGCTACCATATGTGACAGGCTCTTTCCAACCAGTTCCTTCGCCTCATAATAGAACAACCCCGTGAAGTTATCATTAATCTTGATTACCTTCTGCTCTGCATCCAGCAAGACTACCGCATATGGGGAGTAAAAAAACAACGTGTCATACATCAGCTTCTGGTATCTTTTATCAGAGGCATCATAAATGATATAACATAACAAGGTACCATTATCCGTATCAATCGGTGTACTATGAACCTCAACCTCCCTGCATTCACCACAAGACAGCTGATGTACGAAATTAAAATAATTTCTTTTCTCTGCCTTTGCCAGATACATTTCTTTATCAATCTGCTCCTGGCTAAGTGTATTGATATCATGGATACGCATTGAGATAAGTACTTCTTTCGTGTAGCCATAGTAGGTAACAGCCGCGCTGTTCGCATCCACAATAGCTCCAGTGTCCGGATTAATCAAGAGCATCATGCTGTTGCTTTTCTCAAAAATTAGATGATATAAATCTGATTCTAGCGTGTTTCTCATATCAGCTCTCCAGTATTATTCAGGTGTTCGAGTATTAACTGCTCCCGCTTGCCATCTAAACCTGCATCCTCTCTATATGCCATTCAGCATCGCTCCATTCCAGAATTTAATCCACAGGCGATCCAGCTCTGTATCGTTTGGCTTAACATTATAAAAAATCATGTCTAAAAGTTGTTCATTCAGAAATTTTCTGAGCTCCTGTAGATATTCCTCTGCGGTTCTGTCCTCTGTCAGAATTTTATAGTCCAATCCCTCCTGTATAACAAGCAGATATATCTCGTTCTCCAGACCTGTCCAATGCTTGTATCTTTCATGGATCAGATTGGAAATGTCAGCCGGTGGAAACAAATGATAGCGTAATAAAAACTTTAATTTTACGATGTCCCTGGCATAATACTCCATAACCGCTCTGTAAATGCTATACAATTTCATTTTAGGAGAGTTATTCTGCTTTAGGGCATCAATGTTCTTTAAGTAAACAATATATTCATCATAAATATCATTATAAATATTGAAAAACAGCTCCTGTTTGGATTTGTAATAGAAGTACATGGAAGCTGCTTTAATATTAACCTCTTTGCATATATCCCTGACATTGGTTGCCTCATAGCCATTTTCTAGAAATAATTTAAAAGCGGTATAACGAATCATTTCATTTGTTATATTCATTTGACCTGCCCATCCAATACCAATTTAAAACTATCTAACATGCGTTAGGTTAATTATATCACCTAATTTATGGCTATGCAACCATTTATTTCTATCTATTTCCACTTTTTATGACAGGGGCTGTTGCATAATAGTGTTTTAAGGATGACGGAAGGCCCTACCCTTCCCATAATGCACCGTTTGAAAGACATGTTGAAGATTTTGTGTGCCAGAACCGAACTTTACAATGTTCGAGTTATGGCATACAAAATCAAGATGTGTCTTTCAACCGGTGTGTGTGGGAAGGGTAGGGCCTTCCGTCATCCTAATATAGTAAATGCAACAGCCCCTGTCATTCTATATATTTTTCTATCAGTGCACAGAACAAATCGATATCCAGCGGCTTTGCTATATAATCATTCATGCCGGCCTGCAGACATTTTTCTTTATCCTCCCTCATGGCATAGGCTGTTACGGCGATAATCGGTATCTTTTCTCCGTTAACGACTTCCTTCCTGATCCTTCTAGCCGTTTCCAGACCATTCATATCAGGAAGCTGAATATCCATCAGAATTAAATCAACCTCTTCCTTCTTTAACAGCTCAATTGCTTCCAATCCATGATTGGCAGAAAGGAAGCGGTAGCCCCTCTTCCTTATGATGCTTTCCATTACCTCCTGGTTCAACAGATTATCTTCAACAGATAGGATAAGCTTAGCCTTGGCTTTGGGGTTCCGGTTTTTTTCCGCATTTTTCTCTTTTTGCACTGTTGGTTCTATAGGATCTGCTTTTATGAGTTCACAGGTAAAATAAAAGATACTGCCTTCTCCAACCCTGCTCTCATACCGGATATCTCCATTCATCAGCAGCGCTATTCGTTTTGATATAGCTAGTCCCAGTCCTGTACCAACATATTTTTTTCTCGCAGATAAATCTCCCTGACTGAAATTCTGAAAAATCTTATCCCTAAAACCCTCTTCGATTCCAATGCCGGAGTCCTTTACCCTGAACTCCAGAGTCTCCTTTTGTCCATCTGAGCTAAGCTTCTTTACCCTGAAGGAGACTACTCCCTCATCAGTAAACTTCACTGCATTGCCGATTAAATTCATCAATACCTGAAGCAGTCTCAGCTCATCACCTATCACCGTACTGTTAATCTCCGGATCCATATAAAAGCTTATCTCCAGGCCCTTCGCGTTTCCAATCTCCAGAAGCTTATTATGAACATTAATCACCGTGTCCTTCAGATTGAATCGTTCCTGATTCAGGGTCAAGACACCTGATTCTATTTTTGAAATATCCAGAATATCATCAATGATTGATTTTAATATCACGGAGGTATCCTTCAGGATTGAAACATATCTCCTCTGTTCCCGGTCAAGCTCAGTACCGTTCAGAAGCTGTATGGTCGTGCTGATCCCATTCATGGGTGTTCTAAGCTCATGGCTCATATTTGCCAGGAATAGTGATTTTGCAGCATTTGCCTTATCTGCCTCCTGTTTTAGCTGCTCCAACTGACTGCACTTGAGCTTCAGCTCCTCCTCAATTACTTTCCGATCCGTTATATCCTCATTGGTGCCGATTATTCTGATCGGCTTGCCATTTTCATCCCGCTGATATATGGTTCCCTTCGTCCTTAACCATTTATATTCATTGTTCTTGCATCTCATTCTAACTTCAAACACATAAAACTGCTTACTGGCTATCTCATTATTATAGATCGACAGGATCATGTGGAGGTCCTCCGGATGGATCAGTGTGTTCCAGACATTGAGGTCGGTTCCGATCTCACCCTGAGCATAGCCCAGAGCTTCCTCCCATTGATTATAATGATGAATGGTTCGGTTGACAACGTCCGCCTCCCATACTCCAAACTGTCCTCCCCGTAAGGCCAGTCTCCATCTTTCCTCTGACTCCACCAGCTTTTTAGCCAACTCTTTCTTTTCCGAGATGTCTTTGTAGATCCCGATACAGCCGATATAAACACCGTTGTGATCATAAAGAGGTGCTAAGGACAAAGAAATGTCGATTTCATTCCCGTTCTTATGTCTTCTGACGGTTTCATACCCTTCGACGATGCTTCCTTCCATGACCTTAGCCATATTAAGCTCAAAGCCCGGTAAGTATCTGTCGGGGATAATCTCCCGGATATTTCTGCCATTCATCTCCTCCTCTGTATACCCAAGTCTCAGTTCAGCACCCTTACTCCAAAGGAAGATATTATTATCCGTAGTTATTCCGACGATAGAATCATCAAAGATATCCAGAGATGCCGAGAACATAGTCGCATTCTTTGTCATCTTTATCATGTTCGTAACATCTCTGATCATACTGAGTACTCTGTGGGTACGTCCATCATTGATTCGAAACGATTGGACTTCAACAGGAAATGTTGTTCCGTCCTTTTTATAATGGTTTGCAGAAAATTTAATTCCATTGGTCATGGCTGAGTTAATCTGGGTTTGGACAGCAGCTTTGCAATCATCTCTCCTAAGTTCAAAAATATCCATTTTGCATAGCTCCTCATGACTATAGCCATAGGCTGTAACTGCCATCTTATTACCATACAGGATATGTCCATCCGCATCTACTATTAAAATAATGTCCATGAATTCATCTATCATTTTTTTGAACACAGTATACTCCTCATCCTTCGTAAACTTAGACATACAATATCCCCCTTTGGATTTGCTAAAGTCGACTGATTGCATTTGTACATAGTTTACCATATCTGTTTCAAAAAGGAAAATTTTTTCTCATACAGGTTGTGTCCAAAAGATTAATATCTTATATAGAAAGGAGTAATCCCTAAACCGATGACTGAACTATTTATGAATGCAACCTGGCAGGTATTGATGAATATATATACAAAAACCCGGATTCGAGCTGATATCATAGGGAGTCCTTACGATGTTATCAGTCGTACCCGGGTCTCTTAAGCTTTTGCAGGTGCTTTGGAGGGAACTAAAACCGCTGTTTCGTTGCTGTACTAACAGCAACCTTGTTTATAAAAAGATAGTGAATTACATTTGGCAAACCTTACGGGGATTAAGGATGTTCTTCGGGTCAAAGGCCTTCTTGATGCCTCTCATGATCTCAACGGTTGCAGGATCCATTGCCTCAAACATATAGCCTTTCTTAGCGTAACCGATACCATGCTCACCGGATACCTGGCCGCGAAGCTCTCTGGCTTTAGAATAGATTCTGTCCATCGCTTCCTTCATTCTGATTTCCCACTCTTCATCACTTAAGTCATCCTTTAAGACATACGCGTGGAGGTTACCGTCTCCGGCATGGCCGAAGCTCTTGATTCGGACGTTGACTTCTTTGTAAAGGTTATGGATATATTCCACCATCTCATTTACAGAAGCTCTGGGAACTACAACATCCACCTCATCCATATAAGTCGTAGAGCCCTTGATCGCTTCGAGGAAGGCACCTCTTGCTTTCCAGATGGACTCTTCTCTCTCGGTGGTGTCTGAGATCAGGATATCTAACGCTCCCTGCTCCAGACAGATTTGTGCTACCCCCTCGTAAGCCTTCTCAATCTCTTCTGTGGTATTACCGTCAAATTTTAAGAGCAGATAAGCATCGGAGGTATTGTCCGGGAATTTCTTGCCGAGGTATTTCTCCGCATCCATGATAACTTCTCTCTGCATGAACTCAACTGCAGTAGGGATGGACTTGGACTTGATGATCAGAGGTACTGTGCCAATTGCTTGCTCTAAGGTAGGGAAAGGAATTAAGAGGCTGATTGCCTTCTTCGGTAACGGAAGCAGCTTTAAGGTAGCCTTGGTAATGATCCCGAGGGTTCCCTCAGAGCCAACCATCAGGTCCTTCATCGCATAACCGGTACTGTTCTTCACTACCTTACCGCCAAATTCTACAATCTTGCCATCCGGAAGCACCACCTCAAGACCTCTTACATAGTCTCTGGTAACACCATATTTTACAGCTCTCATTCCTCCGGCATTGGTACTGATGTTGCCACCGATGGTAGCTGATTTCTCGCCCGGATCCGGAGGATAGAACAGGTCTCT
>JAEZHX010000074.1 GCA_023436765.1 Bacillota bacterium | reverse complement strand
ATAGCTGAGTCGATTGAGATGGAAGAAAGTACAAACTAATTCATAGGGAAGGTATGGTTAATCATATGAAGAAAGAGATTCAAGTCGGCTTTGTCGGTAACCCTAACTGTGGGAAAACAACCTTATTCAATGCCTATACCGGCGCCAATCTTAAGGTGGCCAACTGGCCGGGGGTAACTGTTGAGAAGAAAGAAGGAGCTTTTAAATATCATGATATTAAGTTTAAGCTGGTAGATCTGCCCGGAATTTACAGCCTCACCTCCTATACCATGGAAGAGAGACTTACCAGAGAGTTCATCCTCCACTCAGATGTTGATGTGATCGTAAATATCGTTGATGCCTCCAGCCTGGAGCGCAATCTCTATCTGACCTTACAGCTGATCGAGCTGGGAAAGCCTGTAGTACTTGCCCTGAATATGATGGATATTATTGAGGAGAGGGGCATGGAGATCGACCTGCATCGTCTTCCTGAGATGTTGGGAATCCCCGTCATACCCGTATCTGCCAGAAAGAAGACTGGACTGGATATTCTGATGCATACGGTTGCACACCATAAGGATAAATATCTGGATTACAATCTGGAGCACCATCACGGAAGTCTGAAGCAGGCTGGTGGGAAACATAAGCATGAGCATCATAAGGAATATCCCATTGTATATAATGCTTTGATAGAGGATAAAATTGATGAGATCAGTGATCTTCTAGAGAGGCAGTATGAACAGATCGAGAATCTCCGCTGGCATGCGATTAAGATACTGGAGAAGGATAAGACGATCCTGGGACGTTACCCGCTGGATCTTAAAACTATCCTGGATCGAAGCTATGAAGAAGATATTATTAATCAAAAATATGATTTTATAGAAGAGATCGTAGAAGAGGTGGTCGTAAATAAAAGCAGTAAGGCTGCCAAAACGGATAAGGTGGACCGCATTCTTACCCACCCTGTATTTGGATTGCCGATATTCCTGGGAATTATGGCATTGGTATTCGTTCTTACCTTCCAGGTGGGTGATTTCATTAAGGGATACTTCGAGTTGGGTCTGGAGAGCTTCTCAGCTGCTGTACTTCAGCTGTTAGAATTTGCCGGCGCCGGAGCCTTCCTTACCTCATTGATTATTGACGGTATCGTAGCAGGAGTAGGAGGAATTCTTACCTTCCTCCCGAATATTTTCATGCTGTTCTTAGCCTTAGCCTTCTTAGAGGACAGTGGATATATGTCCAGGGTAGCCTATGTCATGGATGGAATCATGGGTAAGCTGGGTCTTTCCGGAAGGGCCTTTATCCCGATGCTGCTGGGCTTTGGCTGTACCGTGCCTGCAATCATGGCATCCAGATCTCTGGAGAACATGCAGGACCGCAGAAGAACCATTTTAGTGACGCCCTTCATGTCCTGCAGTGCCAGATTACCAATCTATGTGCTGTTCTCCGAAATGTTCTTCGGAAGATATGCGATGTTCGTGGCTTACTCTATGTATCTGATCGGTATTGCGGTAGCGATCATTGTCGCATATGTGATGCATAAGAATACGGAGCAGAAGACCAGTAATACCCTTTTGATTGAACTTCCGGAGTACAAAGCACCAAATGCACGAACTATTTTGATCTATGTATGGGAAAAGGTAAAGGAATATCTGACGAAGGCAGGAACCACAATATTTGCGGCCTCTGTTGTTATCTGGTTCGTTTTGAATTTCGGACCGGACGGTATGGTAACGGATATGTCAGAAAGCTTCGGTGCGATGCTGGGTAAGGTACTGTCACCCTTATTAGTGCCTGCAGGTCTGGGAATGTGGCAGATTGTTGTTGCGCTGATCTCGGGAGTAGCGGCAAAGGAGATTGTGGTATCGAGCTTCAGTGTATTGTTCGGTGTAGCCAATATTACATCACCCGATGGAATGGCAAGCCTGTCGGATATCCTGTCCGGAATAGGCTTCGGTGCTCTGAATGCTTATTCCTTAATGGTCTTCAGCCTGCTCTATATTCCCTGTGCTGCTACAATCGGTGTTATACAGAGAGAGATGCGTTCAGCGAAGTGGACCATATTTACGATTCTGTTCCAGCTTGGAGTAGCTATGCTGGTTTCAACCCTGGTTTACCAGATCGGAAGCCTGTTTGTGTAGCCTCCGTGTCGGCTGCAGGCAACGTGGTACTTAAGATAGATGTTGTTTCGTAGGGGAACTTACACTGTGAGGAGTCATTGTTCTGATAGGAGGATGCGTATGGCTGAATTGGTGATTGCGGTAGTGATCTTGGGTTATACCGGCTATGTTATATTTAAGAGAGTGAAGGACCTAAGGGCAGGGAAAAGCTGCTGTGGGGGCTGCAGCGGCTGTGCAGCCAAGGAAAAGTGCGGTAAATAAGTAGATCCGTCTTAGGAAGATAGGTTTTACAGAGGTGTCACATCGGTTTGGGATAGCGGGCTTCGCCCGGTTTCAGCTCCGGGAACTCTCTGTAAAACCTTTTTGTTATTCATGATTCATAAAATGTCTGCGAAGCTGACATTTTTGAATTGGGATCTTTTCATACATAGATCATTTGATAAATCTTCAAAATAAAAAAAGGAAATAGGAAGACCTTGTAGAATATTAGTAGTATAGGTGCTAATCTGCCATATGTATATTTCGCAGAGAGAATAGTAATATTAAGCTCGAGCATATTCTGACCAATTGATCTTTCTTTGAAACGTGTGAGGATTGTCATCTTCACAAAGTGAGTGGAAGGCCATTCGCTAAGGAAGAACAACGGAGTTTCACATTAGGAGGCTCACCACTTGTTCTTCCGGGCTTTGATCCGCCTGCGGCGGTATAGGAGGATATTACATGGAGCAGAAATTAAATATCAGACAGAAGCTGGAGCAAAGAGAACATGAAATCCTAAGTCCCTATGCGGCGTTCTCTGATTGTTCCAAAGGAAGGGATACCCATGAGGATCCCTGTGACATCCGTCCGGTTTATCAGCGGGACAGGGATAGGATCATCCATTCCAAGGCATTCCGTAGACTGAAGGATAAGACTCAGGTATTCCTGGCACCAGAGGGTGATCACTACCGGACCAGGCTGACCCATACCCTGGAGGTATCCCAGATTGCAAGAACAATCGCAAAAGCATTAAGGCTGAATGAGGATCTGACGGAGGCAATTGCCTTAGGCCATGATCTCGGACATACCCCCTTCGGGCATGCGGGGGAAAGGGCACTGGACCGGATCTGCCCCGGTGGCTTTGAACACCATCTGCAGAGTATCCGTGTCGTAGAATGTCTGGAGAAGCACGGCAAAGGTCTTAACCTAACCTGGGAAGTCAGGGATGGGATCCGGAATCATCAGACAGCGGGAAAACCGTCCACCCTGGAAGGGAAGATAGTAAGGCTATGCGATAAGATAGCTTATATCAACCATGATATTGATGATGCCATACGCGGACAGATTATCTCCGAGGAGGATATCCCGAGGGAATACACCGATGCACTGGGGCACAGCCTCGATGAACGGCTGAATACGATGATTCATGACATCGTCAGTAACAGTGAGAACCAGAATGATATTATCATGTCACCGGAGATTGAGAAGGGTATGAAGAAGCTCAGGGAATTCATGTTTGCGAGCGTCTACCTGAATAAAAGGGCGAAGAGCCAGGAGGAACAGGCAGAACGCCTCTTGGAACAACTGTTCAAATATTACATGGATCACCTGGAACTCCTTCCGGAGGAATTCTATATCCGGATGGAACAACCCGCGGACCCGCCTCATCAGGTAGTCTGTGATTATATCGCAGGCATGACGGACCGGTATGCGGTGACCAAGTTCAAGGAACTGATGATCCCATCCGCATGGAGTGTCTACTAAGAATATTGATCCGATGGGAGGTGTACCGATTGTTTTACCCCGATGAGCTAGTTGAGGAGGTCAGGAGCAGAAGTGACATTGTCAGTATTATCGGCTCCTACATAAGATTGCAGAAAAAGGGAAGCAACCATATGGGACTTTGCCCGTTCCATAATGAGAAGACACCTTCCTTCTCCGTGAGTGCCTCCAAGCAGATGTATCACTGCTTCGGGTGCGGTGTCGGTGGAAATGTATTCACCTTCATCATGGAATATGAGAATTATACCTTCGTGGAGGCCTTGAAATTCCTAGCGGAACGGGCGGGAATTAACCTTCCTGAGCAGGAATATTCAGAGGAAGCAAGAAAACAGGCTGATTTAAAGAGCAGACTGCTGGAGGTAAATAAGGAAGCAGCGAAATATTTCTATTACCAGTTAAAATCCTCCCGTGGACAAGCAGCTCACGAATATCTTGTGAACCGCGGGCTGACTGAAGAAACAATAAAACAGTTTGGATTGGGTTATGCGAATAAGTACAGCGACGATTTGTTTAAATATCTGAAGGGACTCGGGTACGAGGATGACTTCCTAAAACAGTCCGGTTTGGTTTCCTATGATGAGAGAAGGGGCGGTTACGATAAATTCTGGGACAGAGTGATGTTCCCTATTATGGATGCCAACCACCGGGTCATTGGCTTCGGCGGAAGAATCATGGGTAAGGCCGGACCTGAAGTACCGAAATATCTGAACTCTCCGGAAACCAGGCTTTTTGACAAGAGCAGGAATCTGTATGGTTTGAACTTCGCCAGAACCTCCAGAGCCTCCTCCTTTCTGATCTGCGAAGGCTATATGGATGTGATTGCTTTGCATCAGGCTGGATTTACCAATGCAGTTGCATCTTTGGGAACAGCCTTTACGGTATTCCATGCCAATCTGCTGAAGAGGTATACGAACGAGGTGCTTCTGACCTTTGACAGTGATGAGGCAGGAATCCAGGCAGCTCTCAGGGCGATTCCCATCTTGAAGGAGGCCGGCCTGACCATCAAGATCATTAACATGAAACCCTATAAGGATCCGGATGAGTTCATCAAAGCCCTCGGAGCCGAGGAATACAAGAAGAGAATAGCGGAAGCGAAGAGCAGCTTCTTCTTCGAGATTGAGATCTTACAGAGGGGTTATGACCTGAACGATCCGGAGCAGAAGACAAAATTCTTCCATGAGACTGCGAAGAAGCTTTTGGGCTTTTCAGAGGAGTTGGAGCGGAATTTCTATATAGACGCGGTAGCGAAAACCTATCAGATTGACGTGGAGCTCCTACGGAAATTAGTAAACCGGTTTGGTTCACAGATTGTCGTCGGTGCAGGTGATGCGAAGGAGTCCCACAGCGATACGGGCAGATTCCGTAAGGCACCGGAGGACGGCATCTCTAAGTCCCAGAAGCTGATGCTTACCTGGCTGATCGAGGATCATACTCTGTATGATAAGGTGAAGGGAATTTTAGGGCCGGAGGATTTTACCGAAGGGATCTATGCGGAGGTGGCCCGGCTGGTATTTCATGAATATGAAACGGTGCAGGAAGTAAAGCCGGCTAAGATTATTAACTGCTTTACCAGTAAGGAGGAACAATCGGAGGTGGCTGCGTTATTTTCCGCTGGAATCCAGGGAGAGATGGATGAAGCCGGAATGCACAAGGCACTGTACGATACAGTCCTTCGACTGAAGGAAAACAGCCTGGACAAGCAGAGCATGAGAGCAATTGAAGACAATGATACCGCCCTGCTGCAGAAAATCATAATACAGAAGGCGGAGCTAAAGAGGAACCTGTCAAAACTACTGTCATAGATGGGGTAGGACTGCCCGTATAGCAGGAATTGCATATTTCATCAAATGATGGTTAAAATATAAAAAGAGTTTAAGAAGGAAGGATTATCTATGGACGAGAATATTGCAAAATTTACGGAGAGGCTGAAGGAACTTTTGGTCTTTGCCGAAAAGAAGAAAAATGTCTTGGAATTTCAGGAGGTCAATGACTTTTTTGCTGATATGGAGTTGGATCCGCAGCGGATCGAGAAGATCTATGATTACCTGGACAAGCATAATGTAGATGTGTTAAGGATCTCCGAGGAGGATGAGGAAGATATCATCCTGGACGAGGATGAAGATCTGGAGCCCATAGATTTAACCATTCCGGAAGGCATTAATATCGAGGACCCTGTCCGTATGTATCTGAAGGAGATTGGTAAGGTACCACTCCTAAATGCGGATGAGGAGATTGAGCTTGCCAGAAAAATGGAGGACGGGGATGATTATGCGAAGAAGAGGCTGGCAGAAGCAAATCTCCGTCTGGTAGTCAGCATTGCAAAGCGTTATGTCGGGAGAGGCATGCTGTTCCTTGATCTGATCCAGGAAGGTAACCTTGGTCTGATCAAGGCCGTGGAGAAGTTCGACTACCGTAAGGGCTATAAATTCAGTACTTATGCTACCTGGTGGATCAGGCAGGCAATTACGAGAGCCATCGCCGACCAGGCAAGAACGATCCGTATTCCTGTTCATATGGTGGAGACAATCAATAAGCTGACCCGTGTCCAGAGACAGCTCTTGCAGGAGCTTGGCAGAGAACCTTCTCCGGAGGAGATTTCAGAGGTAATGAATATGCCGGTGGATCGTGTCCGTGAGATCCAGAAGATCTCCCAGGAGCCGGTATCCTTAGAGACGCCGATTGGTGAAGAGGAGGACAGCCATCTGGGTGATTTCATCCAGGATGACAATGTCCCGGTTCCGGCTGATGCTGCTGCGTTCACCTTACTGAAGGAGCAGCTGGTGGAGGTGCTGGGAACTCTGACAGAGAGAGAACAGAAGGTGCTCAGGCTGCGTTTCGGTTTGGATGACGGCCGTGCCCGTACCCTCGAGGAAGTGGGTAAGGAATTTAACGTAACAAGAGAACGTATCCGCCAGATTGAAGCCAAAGCCCTCCGTAAGCTCAGGCATCCGAGCCGCAGCAGGAAGCTGAAGGATTACCTTGAATAGATAATTTGAAGTAAATAGGAATCTATTTCATTATGACATTCATAGAAATAAGAGGCACCGGTTACGCTCCATTATCCCGATTTGCTCAGCAGACGGAGTATGATTGGAGGTACAAGATGCCTCTTATATTTTAGTTGTAGCTATGGATCAGCCGGGAACTACAGCTCAAACAGAATAGGGCATCCAAACAGAATAGGACATCCAAACAGTTATTAGGAATAGTGCGCTATAGATTTTACAGTTGGCAAATAATACATAATTATGGTAACATAATGAATAGTAAGAGGACATCATTTCGTCCGGTTTTGGAACCGGAGCTACGTAACATTGGAGAGAGAACATGCAGCTATCAAAACGTTTACAGGCGGTAGCAGACTTGGTGACACCGGGTAACCGTGTTGCCGATGTGGGCTGCGACCACGCCTATATCTCTATCTATCTGGCAGAGAAGAAGCTTTCTCCTCATGTCATCGCCATGGACATCAATAAGGGGCCGATAGAGAGGGCAAAGGAAAATATAAGGAAATACGGGTTTGAATCCATCATAGAAGTACGAAGATCGGACGGAATCAAGCTACTACAACCGGGAGAAGCGGATACAATCCTGATTGCCGGAATGGGAGGGGCACTGATGAGGCAGATTCTAAGTGACCGGCCCGAGGTACTATCAGATACCAAGGAACTGATCCTCCAGCCCCAGTCGGAAATTTATCTGGTTAGGGAAGTACTTCGTGATTATGGCTTCTTTATCACGGCTGAGAATATGCTGATAGAGGATGGTAAATATTATTGCTGTATAAAAGCAGAAACAGACAGGATAATACCGGATGTCAGGTCCTATGAGCTTACTGACAGGGAACATTTTTACTACGGAAAGCTCCTGCTGGAACATAAGGATCCTGTGTTGAGGGAATATCTGATCCGGGAAAAGCAGCAATTGAAAACGATTTATAAGTCATTATCGGAGATTTCCACAGAGCAGTCACTGGTGCGGCAGCAGGAAATCAAGGAGGAGCTTGAACTGATCGGTCAGGCCCTTCATTACTTTGAAGAGTGAGGAGAAATGTACGATGAATCATACGGTAAAGGTTGAAATCAATGGTACAGTTAAGGAATATCCGGTGAATACCAGCCTACAAAAGATTGCAGAGGAGTACCGGAAGGATTATTCCTCCGACATTATTCTTGCCTTTGTAAATAATAAATTACGCGAACTATTTAAAACTGTAACTCAGGATTGCCAGGTCCGTTTTGTAACCACGATGGAGGACACCGGACATAAAACCTATATGCGCGGTATGATTTTAATCATGCTGAAGGCCTTCTACGCTGAATTCGGTGCAGAAAATGTAAAGAAGGTTTCCGTGGAGTACGCGATTGGTGACGGTCTTTACTGTGATTATGACGGAACGATTCCGATTACGGAGGAACGAATCGCAGCGGTAAAGAAGAGAATGAAGGATATAATCGCAAGGGATATCCCCTTCCTAAAGAGAAGCATCGGAACGGATGATGCGATTGAGCTGTTCCGACATTACCGTATGTTCGATAAGGAGAAGCTGTTCAAATATCGCAGAGTTTCCAAAGCGAACATCTATAATCTCGATGGCTTTGAAGATTATTATTACGGATATATGCCTCCGAGTACGGGTATGCTTAAGTATTTTGATCTGGCTGCCTATGATGACGGCTTCGTCCTCATCCTCCCGAATGAAAAGACTCCGGATCAGGTGGGGAAGTTCGTTCCACATCGGAAGCTGTACTATACCATGAAGGAATCCAATGAATGGGCTAAGATGATGGAGCTTGAGAATGTCGGTGCTCTGAATGACATCATAGCCAAGGGAAAAATAAATGATCTGATATTGGTTCAGGAAGCTCTGCAGGAGATGAAGATCAGTAAGATAGCTGAGGCAATCAAAAACGCCGGTGGCAAGAAGTTCATCATGGTTGCGGGACCCTCTTCTTCCGGTAAGACCACATTTTCCTACCGGCTCTCCATCCAGCTGCAGGCGCATGGCCTGAAGCCACATCCGATTGCCGTAGATAATTATTTCGTTGACAGGGAGAAGACTCCGAAGGATGAGAAGGGAAATTATAATTTTGAAAGCTTATATGCGATAGACCT
>JAEZHX010000024.1 GCA_023436765.1 Bacillota bacterium | reverse complement strand
ATGATTTCTTATGAGAATTGGCGGAAGAATTAGCGCTTCAGAAGGGTGGTTAAGAAGCGTATGAGGAATAATAAAGGCTTTACCCTAATTGAATTAATTATCGTTATGGCGATAGTAGGAATATTATCGGTTGGTTCCTACTTTGGTGCTAATATGCTGGGTCTTGGGAGTGCCAAGAGTACTGTCAGCAGGATTAATTCCATGTTGGACTATGTCCAGGTTGAGAATATGACGAAGAATAAGACCTATTATCTGATCATTTCTGAAGCTGGGGGACATTATTCTCTGTCGGTGATGGCTGGTACCCAAGTAATTTCGGAGGAACAGCTCGAGCTGGTCAGAGGAGAGATTAAGTATACAACGAAGGACGGTGCGACTCATCTTGTCAGCGGAGTACCGGCACCCGGTGTTACAGCGAAGATATGCTTTAAGAAGGATACCGGTGGTGTTGCTACTAATTCGGGTGAAGTCATAACCCGGATCGAAGTATCCTCTGCCGGAAGTTCCTACGCAATACACCTTGTAGAAGCGACGGGGAAGCACTATATTGATTGATGAGGTGACTTAAGATTGCGATTATCCAGAAATAACAAGGGAACATCATTGGTAGAGTTGGTGATTGCCATGGCTATTGCAGCGATTGTATTGGGAATTATCATGATGTTTATCAATGGAGTATCAAAAAGCTTCCGACGGACCAACGATGAAGTTAATCTGCAGATGGAAGCCCAGACTACGATAAACCAGATCAGCAATATTGCGATGGAGGCGAAAGATATGGAAAAGTATCCGGCTACCGGTGAGGCTGATCCGGTGACCGGAGAGATTCGTTATACCTTTGAAGGTAATAATAACGAGTTTATCACTTTCGTATTCGCCAGCCATGAGAGTAAGCTGTATCAGGTGCAAACAACGGACTTTCTCACAGCTCAGACAGCTGCCTACAATATGCAGAATAATTTCTTGGCTGAATATGTTACCGAACTTAAAATTGATGAAAATACAGCTAAACAATCGGTAACGATTAATCTTAAATTAGCACTGGGTAATGATAATTACCAGATTAAAAAGACGGTTAAGATGCGGAATGCAAGATAGACAATTTAAGAATATAAATATTTGAAATATATGCAATTATAAAAAGTAAAACAGGAGGTGTTAACCATGAAGAATATATTCAAAGGCACATTACTCATTATGATTATTATGTGTGTTTCTTTATTGATGCCCGGCTTCATGGAGAATACCACGAAAGCAGCAGATGAGGCGGAATGGTCCGATGGTGGAACAACACAGTTTGATGGATTTACCATCCTTGAGATCATGCCTTATAAGGGCATGGGAGAGTTGGGTTATCTGATTGATGGGCAGGAACCGGTGGATGATGAGCTGTTTTTCTACAATTCTGGTCCCGGTAGTTTCTCCCATGTGGAAGGTGCACTAAAATTCTTCCCTTCTTATACGCAGAAGGACATACCGGCCAATGGTCAGATTGATAACGGTTGGCAGCCTGCTTTTACCGAGGTTCGGAAGAATGGATATTTTGAAAGTGGATATTCCGGTAATGATTTATATTCAGTGAATGAGAACCAAAAAATCTATCAGCGTGTAGCAAATGGTACCGGTACACATAGAGCTTATTTGCCTCCGAATGCGAAACTGGAGAAGGTATATCAGCAAGGCTATGAGCCTTATATGAGACAGAATGTAATCGCATATTTTACTGCGGTGCTTCCGGAGGACGAGAGCCTGTTATTCAGCAAGACGGTAAGATATAAAGCATATTGTGCTAAGGCATCGGATGATAAAATCGGTGACTACGATTATGATGCAGAGCAGGATACGTTTATTCTGGATCCCGGTAACGGTTCCTATGACGTCATATTTGAGCAGGATGATAGCGGCAAATATTATATGCTTGGTAATTACGAGATTGTAGAGGATAATTCTGGCGAATACTCCTATACAGACATCAAATATGATAACATCGGAAGCGGTGGTAATTATATTGAAAACACACAGGGTATGACCTTTACCCATCAGAGATGGGGCGGTGGATCATATCGGTTTGTTGAGGATAATACTGCCCTTAGTAAGGTGAACTTCTCGAAGCAAACAGTGAATGGCAGAACCAGGATCTGGGTCCAGGGACAGAAGGTCGTAAAGAGGTACCAGTATACCTACCGGCTTGGTATTGTCAATAATGAATGGTTCAAACGGTTTTCTCTTGGTGTTCCCTCCGCGCTGGCAAATGATTATCCGGTAAGGGTGATCACACTGACTCCGGATGAATTGAATGCCAACCTTAATCACGAGCAGGATCTGATTAATGAAGCAGGCTTAATCTATATCAATGCATATGAGCATGATGTATTATATATCCAGCTATATGAACAGTATAGCTATGAAGGGTTAGCACTGCCGAGCAATAAGAAATACCATGGTGACAATAATAAGAAATCGACCGACCTAAATTTTGCCAAGCATGATATCAACTGGACGGTGACCGAAAAGCTATTCCGGAAAATCGCCGGAATAGGGTGCAAAAAAGCGGCGGCTATCGTTGATTGTATTTTCTATAATCAAGCCGTCAAAGGAGAAGGACAATATAACACATATTATAGGAACAATAGTGCTTTAGGTGTTAATTACAGTGACTGGGGCAGTGATGTAGGTGCTACGTCAATTAATATGGCGAAGCTCTATATTATGATATTCCAAAGAAACAAAATTGACTTTTACAACTCCTTTATGAATCCGGGTACGACCCAGGCAGCTAATCGTATTACAACGCGAACAGTTGCAACAAATGTATCTCCTACCGGCTCTACGGCGAGCTTTGTCAGACCTCAGGCAAGCTATAATTGGGATCATCAATTCTCTCTGTATTGGAACGGGAATACCTTCCTTCCCTGGGGGTTGAACACAAGTGGTACAATGGTACAAATTCCCGTGGCTAATTTCAAAGCTATGGGTATCTATAATCCGGATTTGGCTAAGGACACTGATAAGAACAATTTGACAGATAATGTACTTTCATTATATGGAGATGTCGGACGCATACTGGGTACCAGATTTATAGAAGGTGTTGACATCCCTGATCTTGGAGAAATTCCAACAGATGATTTAACAGAAATCATCACCGGCGGTGGCAGCGGTTATGGAGATACCGGTGGTGTATCATATCCCCCGGGAGGAGAGGTGGAAGGACCACCGGATTCCCCTGTAGAGGTTCCGGATGATCCGGAGGTTATTCCGGAGGATGGTTCCTCTGGCAGTAACGTCCGATCCTATAAAAGAGTACTAAATATACAGCCAACTGCTTATTTTACACTATCTGAGTCAGCAATCCGCAGCCTGTTGTCCAGCTATGATGTTCAGATTATTAACATGACCAGTACCCAATTCAATGGCAGCCTTGAGGATATCAATAGTAATTATGATATGGTATTTATGGGTAGCGCTATTCATTCCGGTATCAGCTACAACAGATTCAATTCTCAGAGCAGTAAGACGGATTTCAATGATAACAGTCTGGACAGCTTTTTTTACATCAATGACGGTGACCAGATGAAGCTAACACTGACAGGCAGTCCGGTTGTCCGGTACCGGAACAATGATATCACTGCACAGAAGAAGTTTGAATTGACTGAATTTTTGAAGGCAGGTTATCCAATTGTTCTGGATTCCTATCTATACAATTTGAATTCTACGGACGGCAGAGTAAAGAACAACACAAATATCTATTCTTTTGTAAACAGCAGTAAGGGTATAAGCAGCTATAAGCTCTTAAATCTTACAGATGCCGGACAGAGTTCATTTAAAAGTAAGTTAAAGGATGGCTTAGAGATTACCAAACCCAGAATAACTCTGGTATCACCGATTAGCCCTGAGGGAGCACCGATAGAGACAGCTGAATTGGTGATTGAATTCAAACTGTATCCCTGGAGTGATATGCGCAAATACTATAAGTACAATGCATACTTCTATGTCGATAAGGATGCAAATGGAATCTTTGAAGCAACCGATAAGATCAATACTTCCTCCAGTGATGGCTCCAATTGGGAGAATATATTACTGAGCGAGAACCCCAGGTCGTATAAGTATAAACTACCCAGCCTGAATGGAGTCTATCAATGGAAATTATTAGTGGAGCGATCCGACAACCCGAGAATCCGTGCTTCTATCACAGGCTATGTCTCGAATACCAACAAGGAGACTTTGAATATCCTTCATATCAGGGATAATTCGAGTACCTATAACCTAAAAACCAACACCGAGGATGTTTCCAGCTCCTTAATATATAATCTTGCCGGAGAGGGAAAACTGGATCAGTATAGTTTGAAATTTGATTCAATGACGGTTGATCAGTATGAAGCATTATTCATACCACCAGAGAATACCCCTTATGATTCGGCAAATCCGGGGACTACCGGCAAATTATCAAAATATCATCTGTTGATTCTGGATAATCCTACGGATGACATTGATAATACCAATGGTGCTGCAACTAATATAAAGGATGAAATCACAAGAAACTTAGGGGTTATCTATACGAAGAATGCTCTGGGATATACCCGACAGAAACTATATTACAACCAGAATAGCTATAGCTTCCTTAACCATGATCTGCAAGCGGCAAACTATACCTATACGTATAACTTTATCAACCGTAATTCTGCAACATCGGGCTATATGATGATTTATAGGAATATGATAGGTGAGAATAGCTCTAATCTCTTGACGGATGCTGCATACAGAACCAATTACCTCACGAAGACAAATGAGGGCACCATCACCAGATATCCTTATCAGATTGGCAAAGCGATCAGCATTGCGGATAATTCATACTCAAATGATGCAGTAATTGATTATGATCTGACACTCACACCAAAGCAAAAGCTGGTCGGCTGGTACTGTCTGTCCGATACCAAGAGCCCTTTAATCCGACAGGTGTTCCATCTTAGTGGTACTGCAGATACCTTATACCGCGGTGTTTATAGTTCATCACCGAATGATGTGAAGAATAACTATTATCTCTTCAGTAACGGAACCTGCTTCTACTCCGGAATCAATCTGGCCCTTGCAGACCAGGGCGGAAAAACGGAGGAGATGAAGCTGTTTGTCAACACGATTTATGCTGCCAGAAAGGCAACCGAAAGCAGGACAGTTACCATTGCACCGGTGGTTGAGATTACAAAGCCATCTACTAATCCCGCTATTATAACTTCAGTAGACCTGAGTGGAGATAATTATGTTGTAGCATTTCAGCTGAAGGAAAGCCTGACGAATATGAGTCTGGACATCCAATTTGGTTCCGCCACTGAGCCGTCCGGTTCCTGGGATGACACTGTATACGAGTATTTTGTCAATGGAACGCTTGGTCCTGCAATAGCGACAAGTTCCGGTAAGGTGTTCGTGCCCGGAAAAACCTATGCTGTTTTAGTTCCGCGTAATATCTTAAGTCAGACACCTCAGGTGCTAAAGGTTATAGCAACAAACGTAGCAGGACATGCCGGAACAGATTCCGTCAGCATTGCCTTTAGCCAACCACCGGTTATTACTATCGTTGACCCGGTTCCGGTATCCAGTGCATCAGAACTTTATCTTTATGTGGATATCGATTATTCGGCGGTAGCGGTGGATGAGGAATATTTGAATAGTGAACCACCCCTACGTGTTGTGTTCACGGTATCAGGGGCTGTTACACCAACAGTAAACCTAAGCTTTTTCTCGGGAGCAGCGAGCTTGACAGATGGTGGAGAAGATGACATTGTGGTGAAGCGGATCACAAGCACCGGAACAGAGGTTACTGTTACTCCGGCGACGGCATCAACTTCTGCGGAGAGTTCCTATGCTCTGTATATACCTGCAACATTTATTAAGGGACAGAATACACGTAAATTGGTAATTACGGCCACTGATACGACTGGTGTATCCGGTACAGCCTCTGTGAATATCCTGCGACGAAGCTTATTCCCTCTTGACTAATCAGATGAAAAAGGCTACTGTATCTATACAGATTAATATGCCGGACAAGCTTATTAGGCATTTAGAGAAGCTTTGTACTATGTTATAGGACCTATGGAGGACGGAAGGATGAACTTGATCCGTAAGATAATGAATCATAAAATTTACCGAGTGCTGGTCAACAGGGAGACAATTACCTATGCCATAGCCGGTGTCCTGACCACGGTTGTGAATTTTGTCAGCTATGAGTTTATGTACCGATTGGGCTTCACTAATCTGAATGCCAATTGGATTGCCTGGGTGATTGCTGTCACCTTTGCTTATGTCGTGAATAAGTGGAGTGTCTTCCGCTCGAAAAGCGAGACAGCGAAGGATGAGACCTGGAAGGTATTGAAGTTTTACGGTGCCAGATTGGTATCTCTAGGTGTGGAGCAATTGGGGATCTACATCTTTATCGAACAGCTGGGAGTTTACCGCTGGATTGTAAAGGGTGGATTATCAGTCATTGTAATTATATTGAACTATATCTTCAGTAAGCTTTATATCTTTAATAAGAAGAAGGGTTCTGGGCAATAATCATGTCAATGCAAAAGGCCGGTAGTGATGAAGCTACCCGGCCTTTTCGAATATTTTTTATTGCATTTGTACCAGCATATGGTAGACTGTTATAGTGTAATTACCAACGTGGAATAACAAGCAGAGTATTATTGATGAATGGATCGCCTTCGGTGAATGCAGACAGGCATTCTGTGAAATCATGTAAATATAGACTGTAAGAAGCAGTGGAGGGAATATAAATGGAAACCAAGAAAGCAATTGTTAAGCTTAGAAAAGGAGAAGGAAGAAGCCTGAAGAGTGGCGGACTCTGGATTTATGATAATGAGATTGATACGATTACCGGCAGCTATGAGAATGGGGAGCTGGTAT
>JAEZHX010000002.1 GCA_023436765.1 Bacillota bacterium | reverse complement strand
TGAAAGGCTTTGTCAAAGTCTTCCTTTGTTACATAGATACGATATCCATAGATCCTGTAAGAATAGGAGTGGTCCGGAATGTAACAAGCAAAACCGCCGAATTCCGAAAGTATCGCAGCCTGCTTCTTCATCGTCAGACTGAGCGGGTGGAAGTAATTATGAATACTGTCGAAGTCTCCGCCCTTCTGGTCAAACCAGCCGCTGGCGTGGTCAATCAGCCTGCTTGGATCCAGAGTACGCAGGTACTCTTTCACCTTCAGGGCATCAAATTGACCCCAGCCCTCATTGAAGGGTACCCATAACAGGATTGATGGTTGGTTATATAAAAGGTGTACTGTGGCTTCGCATTCGGCCATCCATTCTTTGCGTCCCTCAGCATTAGCTCTTCCAAACCACCGGTAGTGATGGTCCCTGATGCGGCTGGCAATACCGGGAAATAGGGTGGGCAGGTACCCGACCAGGAGCTTATTATCTTTCTCACCGCCATTCACCATATCCTGCCAGACTAGCATTCCCAGTCGATCACAGTGGTAATACCATCTTAAGGGCTCTATCTTACAATGCTTTCTCAGCATATTAAATCCCAGCGCTTTCGCCTGCTTGATGTCATAAATCAATGCCTCATCACTGGGTGCCGTATACAAGCCGTCAGGCCAATAACCCTGATCCAGAAGACCCTTCTGGAAATAAGGCTTATGATTTAGGTAGATTCTTGGCATTCCCTCCGGGTCAACCTGAATATTGACCGTACGCATACCAAAATAACTCCTCACCTGATCCTCTCCGGCAGTAATCACCATATGGTAGAGAAAGGGATTTTCCGGACTCCAGCTGATAAAATCCTTCAACCGGACGGAAAATTCGGGCTGAATGGAGGTATAGGTTAGAATCCTGGTCTGATTCTCGTAAATATCAACCCGGTAAGTCAGCTCCACCTCCGTATTCATATTTATCCATATTCTTACACTGGACTCATTATATTCCGGGGTGATGGCTACAGAGGTAATATACTGCTCCGGCACCCATTCCATCCATACTGTCTGCCAGATACCACTCTGTGCTGTATAAAACATTCCTCCCCGCTTAAGCTTCTGCTTTCCCCGGCTGTGATAGGAGGTATCCGTGGTATCCCATACCCTGACCGTCAGCAGGTTACCGCCCTCTTCGAGCAGATCTGTAATGTCGGCAGAGAAGGGCAGATACCCTCCGGTATGCTCTGTAGCAAATTCCCCATTGATCAGCACCTCACAGCTTTGGTCCACCGCTCCGAAATGCAGGATACAGCGCTTTCCCTCAGGCTTTGCTTCAATGATCAGCGGCCTCTCGTAGCAGAGAAACTCACCGGGCATCAGCTGCCTGTTCACTCCTGAAAGAATACTTTCCGGTGAAAAGGGTACCAGAATTCTTCCGTCTGTCTGTCCGGGCTGATAGGGTCCTGTTGTGATACAGTAATTCCAATACCCGTTTAAAATCGTATAATTATCACGCCTCAGCTGGGGTCTCGGATACTCCTCCAGAACATGCTTCGGGTCAAGCTTCTCCCCCCACTCTGTGTACAGCTGGTGGTAGGACTGTGTTTTATTCTTAAATAACATTGTACGGAAAGCATCCTTAAATTTCATAAAATTCCTCCATGCCGCAATTTATGGCGGCTCAATACCTCGGAAGAGCAAGGAGTGAGCCTTCTATTGCGCTACTCCGCAGTTCTTCCCAAGCGATATGTTTTTATCGCTTTTTAATAGGTCAGCCCATAGCCCAATTCGTACATGAGCTCCGCACCTTCCTTACCGATATCATTGACACTTTTATAATATGGCATGGCAAGCTTACCGCTAAAGGGTACCTCGCCGGACAGAACTGCGGCAATTCCATCCCCTTCTGATCCGGGCAGATAGCACATCACGATACCATCCCAATCCATGGCATAATCCTGGATCAGAACATTACGACCGGCAACAAGCAAAGCTATGACCGGCTTACCAAGTCTCTTAGCTAGCTTAATCGCATCGGCGTTATCCGGATGGGCAAGTGCTCCTGTGATGGACAGATCAGAGGTATCCCCCAAATATTCCGCATAGGGAATCTCGCCAAGAGCAAGCAGCACAACATCAGCCTCATCGGCATGCTTCTTCTCGGTAATGATTTCAAAGCCGTACTGTGCACTATATTCCTCCAGGCCCTCCAGAATGGTGGTCCCATCCGTGACCTTATTACTGCCCTGGTCCATGATACCCTGCCAGGTCAGGCTCCAGCCGCCACACTGCAGACCCATGTTATTAGCTGCGGGACCGACTACATAGATCTTCTGTCCTTGCTTTAGCGGGAGTACATTGTTCTCATTCTTCAGCAGTACCTGTGATTCTTCCACCAGCTGTTTTGCCAGCTCCCGGTACTGCGCGCTCCCAAGCTCAGTCACCTCATGGCTTAGGTTCTCCGAATAAGGATCCTCGAATAATCCAATCTCCTTTTTCACCTTAAGAATCCTTAACACTGCATCGTTGATTCTTTCTTCTGTTATCCTGCCATCCTTCACTGCTGCCAGAAGAGCATCATAGGCCTCCTCGTACCGGAAGGGCTCCATCAGCATATCCACACCGGCATTCACCGCCAGAACGATATTCTCTTCAAAGCTTTGGCCGCTTAAGCCGTTGACAGCCTCCCAGTCGGTTACAATAAAGCCTTCAAAACCCATTTCCTTTTTCAGTACCTGAGTCAACAGATATTCATCCTCATGCAGCTTCACGCCGTTATAGGAGCTGAAGGAGGCCATGATAACCTTAACTCCCGAATCAACCAGTCTCTGATATGGTACAAGATGTGTCCGCCTTAGCTCCTCCTCGGTTATCGAAGCATCCCCACGGTCAATCAGGTAATCTCCCTCTCCGGTACCATATTCCGCACCGCCGTCCGCCACATAATGCTTCGCCGTGGCTACAACCCCATGATCGGTTTGCCCCTTCAGGTATGCGTCCGCCAGATCAGCTACGATGGTCGGATCTGAGGAATAGCATTCATAGGTTCTTCCCCAACGGGGATCCGTATTCACGGCGACACAAGGAGAAAAATTCCATAAAACCTTGATCAGTTTCATTTCTTCCGCTACCGCTGCACCCATCTGATACATCAGCTCGGGATCATTGGCTGCACCGAGTCCTATATTATGCGGAAATACAACCGCATTCTTTACGAGCGCCAGACCATGCACCGCATCCAATCCATAGAGAAACGGTATCTGCAGCTCCGTTTTGAGTGCAGCCTTTTGATAACCGGTTATCATTTTATCCCAGTCTTCTATTGTATTTTTTCCCGGATAGGAGCCTCCTCCGCTTAAAACGGAGCCTAGACCCAGTGTCAGGAGATCTGCTCCGGAGGCCACATCTCTTGCTGCCTGCAGCATCTGTCCGATCTTCTCCTCCAGAGTCATAGTCGCAAGCAATTCCTCAGGACTTAGCTTCGCTGAAACGATGCCTCCCTGATTTCCGGAGGTATCCGACCCTCCTCCCTCGGAATCCTTCTCACTCCCGACATCCTGTGCTTCTTCCTTACTATTTGTCTCAGTGCCGGACCTTCCTTCGCTGTCACCGGGTTCTCCAGCCTTCCCTGCGCAGCCGGATACTGCCACTAGCAGGAAACAGAAACAAAATATAATTAATGCCAATCTCTTCATGCCTACCCCTCCTTACCATGAACCCCCACTCATTGATTAGAATATTTTACCATTGTACATGACATAATACAATGATGATATGTACTTATTTGGGTCAGCATGGTGTAAAATGATAACGAATGATAACTTTCTACATTTCATTCCATATATACATTTGATATAATGGAAGCTAACGAAACAAAGGAAAGGAAGTTACTGACCGTGGGTTTACTAAAGAATTTTATCTGGGGTGCAGCTGCCGCCTCATATCAGATCGAAGGAGCAGCTACAGAAGCCGGTAAGGGCTTATCTGTATGGGATACCTTCTCGCATACAGAAGGAAAGGTTAAGAACGGGGATCACGGGGATATTGCCTGTGATCATTATCACAGATTTAAAGAGGATATTGCCAGGATGAAGGAACTGGGACTACAGGCATACCGCTTCTCCATCAGCTGGCCTAGAATTCTTCCCGAAGGCAAGGGCAAGGTAAATCCGGAGGGACTGGCCTTTTACAGCCGGCTTGTGGACGAGCTACTGTCCGCCGGAATTGAACCCTATATTACATTATTCCATTGGGACCTGCCTCAGACCTTATATGATCTTGGCGGGTGGTCAAACAGGGATATCACCGACTGGTTTGCAGATTATGTAAAAGTCGTTGTAGAGGCTCTTTCCGATAGAGTCACTAATTGGATGACTGTCAATGAGCCTCAATGCCATATCATCTTAGGCCATTACGACGGAAGTCATGCACCGGGAGCCCGTGTATCCTTACGGGAAGCCTTTACCATGATGCATCATATGCATCTGGCACACGGCAAAGCCGTAAAGATGATACGGAGCCATGCAAAGAAAACACCACTCATCAGCTATGTCCCTAACCCGGGCCCGGGAGTCCCCTTGACCTCCTCCGCTGAGGATCTGGAGGCTGCAAGAGCCTTTACCTTCAGCGCTGCAGGCGGAGGTCTCTGGTCCAATACCTGGTGGCTCGATCCGGTGCTGACGGGAGCCTATCCACAGGACGGATTGGATTTTTATAAGGAGGACTTTCCCACTGATATCATAAAAGACGGGGATATGGAGCTAATCAGCCAGCCCCTGGACTATCTAGGAATTAACCTGTATCAGGGTACTGTAGTTACTAAGGATCCCTCCCGTGAATTAGGCTTTGCAGTGGTACCCAGAAAGACGGGCTTTGACAAGACCGCTTTAAAATGGCTGGTACATCCCGAGATCATGTATTATGTACCAAAGTTCCTGTATGAAAGGTATCATCTGCCGATCATCATTGCCGAGAACGGACTGTCCATGCCCGATTGGGTCAGTTTGGATGGGAAGGTTCATGATCCGGGAAGAATAGATTTCATGCACCGATATCTGAAGGAACTTTTGAAGGCCTCCTCCGAAGGGGTTGATATCCGGGGCTTCTTCTATTGGTCCGTTATGGATAATTTTGAATGGGCCGAAGGCTATAATGAACGCTTCGGACTGATCCATGTGGATTATGAGACACAGAAAAGAACCCTAAAGGATTCTGCCTACTGGTACTCCAATGTGATAAAAACCAACGGTCAGAGCCTGGAATAAGGTTTATCATCATATTACAACTGTAAGCACAATGAGACTTGATTCTTCTCATTGTGCTTTTTTGTAATATCGTAGGATTGTGTGTCGCATTTTGTCTGATGAAGCATATGATATATTAGAATACCGGTAGTACCCGGTATGCTACCCTAATAATCATTAAGGAGGAATGAATATGGACTGTAGCTTATTTGAGCATATGTCCCGCTTCATTGGTGAGACCGTTACAATTTTCACTACAAGCGGAGGTGCCTCGGGCTGTGGTTTTACAGGAATTCTGCTGGGAATTAATCCTTGCTTTGTGAGACTGGTTGACAGGTTTGGTTCTCCCCCGTCTAACCCACTCAGTGAAAGCATCTGTGGTGACATGGAGATGGATGAACGCCCCTGCGGATCATACCGGAAGAAGAATCACGAGAATGTCTTTATGGTAGGCTCTGTATGCGATATCCCGGTAGATAAGATCGCCGCCTTCTGCCATAACTCAGTATAACGAATGCCGGTGATTTTCAGTACTTTATAAATTTTAATGTCCGGATATTACACAATACAAAGGAATAAAATCATGAAATGTACCAAGGATGAACCGAATAAAATTCGGGTACCCTTGAAGATTATATGATTGGAGGTAATACTATGGCATTATTTAATAACGGTTGTAATAACGGTGTTGGAAATCTAAGCTTAGCAAGACACCTTTGTGAATTCATAGGCGAGACTGTAACCATATTTACTACCAGCGGCGGTGCCAGCGGCTGCGGGTTCACTGGTGTTATTCTGGCTGTAAACTGCAACTTCGTAAGATTAGTAACCCAACAGGGTTCAGCTCCGTCTAATCCGCTCAGCGAAAGCATCTGCGGCGATTATGAGGAAGAGGACGAATGCAATGGCGGCGGTATCGGTGGCGGCCTTGGCGGTAAAGTTGGTAATGTTCCAGGTGGTATCGGCGGCGGTATCGGCCCTATGGGCGGGCACAAGCGTCGCCATAATGGATTTAAGGTCGGATCGGTCTGTGATATCCCGATCGACAGAATCGCAGCCTTCTGCCATAATGCAATCTAAGCCCAGTAACAAAACAGAAGAAGTAAAAGCGCCGGAACAAAACCGGCGCTTTATTTATTTTTCCCCATTTGTTTTCAGAGTGCCTACGAAAGGGTATTTCTCACTCTGCCAATTCTTCCGCCGTTAAGTCTCTGGGAACAGGCTCTTCCTGTGCAGCAGTCAGTATCACAGGCCGGTCAAGCTGCTGCAGTAATTCCTCCATCCTAAGATCAATCTGCCTCTGGAAATAATTCTTTTGATAATATGAGGTTGCGAATACCTGCATCTGGCTTAAATGGCAAATTTCTCTGATATTATCGCTCATTATTCTCTTTAACTCCGAGTGATCCATAGTGCTTACCCTAAGTAACGCCAGAAACCGTTACTGACGTTATCCCTTTCATATGACATCAATAATTTATATCAGTTGATCTTCCGGAATATGTCATTCTTTTGGTATCCTCGGAATAAAGTGATGAAATTACAGTCATGTCCTTCTTCATATGATATCATTCTTCATATTCTTTTTATCAGATTATGATAAAATAGAAACCGGGAGAAGTAAAATACTCCTGCATCCATCTAGATCAATCTACGAAAGGAGTGAAAGCAATGGTAAAATTAATCGGAATTATATTAATATTAACCCTTACAGTGGTAGCCTTTACCGGTTGCCGTTCAGCAGGTGATAACGGCAGGGAAGATACCGCTATATTTGAAAAAATTACAGCAGATCGGGCGAAAGAAATCATTGATCAGAATAAGGAGGCAATCATTCTGGATGTCCGCACAGAGGAAGAGTTTAACGAAGGTCACATCCAGGGAGCTATCCTGATTCCCGTTGACGAGATTAAGACACACGCCGAGGAATTTTTAACGGATAAGTCAGCCTCAATCCTTGTTTATTGCCGCAGCGGAAGACGGAGTGCTTTGGCAGCCTCAGAGCTGAAGGATTTAGGATATCTGAACATCTATGATTTTGGTGGTATCCTGGATTGGCCATATGAAATAATAACAGAATAATTTTAACTAATATTTTGGTATCTAAAATGTCTTTTTTTATTAGATATAAACAACGAAAAAAGATTTGTCTATTGTATTTCCGACATATTAATGATAAAATTAATAACAAACGACAATAACGGCAGTATATAGCAACAAACTCATGTTTATGCGTTTGCATCTAGGGCTTTTGACAATCATTATGTAAATCGGGGGAGGAATTTTCATGTCGGAACAACAATCTAAAAAGGGATTGCAACGTAATAATACCAGATTATTAATACTTATTTTGTCCTCAGCCATACTAGCGTTTTTGGTCTTTTTATTTCTTTTCTATTTAATCCTGAAGAAAGAACTAAGTCCGGTCCTGTCCATAGGACTGACGCTGGTAATACTGTCAATGGCTACTCTCTTATTCCTGCAGCTGCGTTTCTTCAAAGCGATTAATTTAGTAGACCATAATGCTATTTTATTATCGCAGGGCAAATTAAACATCAGTGATATCATGGCTGATAAGACAAAGGGACTTGAAACCCTTACCATTGCTTTCAATGACATGAAGAGAAACCTCCTGAGCTTCATTGAATCCACGAAGAGCAATGTTATCGTTCTTTCCGATGCAGTCGATAAAGTAACGAAGAGTCTTGAAATGAGCTTCAAGGGGAATGAGCATATCGCCTCCAATATGTCCACAGTAGCCGAAAAAGCACAGGAACAGTTAAAGATTGTAAAGGATACGCTGGAAAGGATCCAGGAGGTAAGTGAAAGAACGAACAGCATCACTAACAGCCTGGCTAATATTGAAGGTTTTGTTGAGAATACTGTGAAAATATCGGAAGAAGGCTCCGAGCATCTGGATAAATACAATGAGCAGATGGATGTAATCTCAGCGAATTTAACCGATACAGCCTCCTTTATAGAAAATCTGAGTACTAATTTGAAAGAAATCGACCAGGTAAACAGCCTGATCATTAACATTACCGAACAGCTGAAGCTGCTTTCCCTAAATTCATCCGTAGAGGCTGCAAGAGCCGGTGAAGCAGGCAGAGGCTTCGTAGTCGTGGCACAGGAAATGAACAAGCTTTCCGCTTTGACCAGGGACAGCATCGGACAGATCAATAAGCTCTTAACTAATATTTTAAGCAGTAATGAGAAGGTCGGAGACAGCATCAATAACTGTATGACAAGCTTTAACAGCAGTAAGGAAATCTTCGGATCTGTGAAGGAATCCTTCTATACCATCAATAAGAATGCGAATATCCTGAACGAGGATATGAAGAAGGTTTATGAGGAATCCAGACTGATTGATGAGAATACCAAGGGGATCAACGAGAAAGGCTTAATCCTCCATGATGCCTCTAATGAAATCTCCTCCATCACCCAGGATGTCGCAGCGGTTACTGAGGAGGAGCTGGCAGAGAATGAGGAGATTAATAGTCAAGCCTTGTCCCTTCAAAATATGCTGTCAGGTATCGAGAAGTTATTAAAGCGCTTTAGGACCTCTATCTCTCCAGTGAGTCAGATCAGCCCGAAGAGAATAAGAATTGCCATGTTAAGCCCTCTGGATCATCCGTTCTGGCACGGCGTCAGACAGGGTGCGTTATATGCACAGAATGAATTAAAAGCGAAGAATGCAGATATAGAATATTTCGGCTTTGAAAAAGTTGACCAAAGATTTGACCAGATCTTCAAAGAAAAGGTAGAGGCCGGTTACGATGGTGTCATTGTACCGGGTTTTGCCGCAGCACTCGACGAGTGTGTTCCTATCGCCGAAAAAAACAACGTTCATCTTATGGCCTTCAACTGTGATTTCAGAGAGGGCATCAAACGTCTTTCCTACTTCGGACCCGATGTCCATGCTTCCGGACTTATGGCCGGCGAGCTGGTCGCAAAGGCAACTGACGGAGAGGGCGAATATGCCATTATTACCGGCGATTTGAATACCAACATTAACAAAATACGCCGTGACGCAGTACTTGAAGCATTGCGCAACAAGAAGAAGCTTAAGCTGGTTTCGGAGGGTGAAGCTGAATTAACCGATGAGGCTGTTTATGAACATACGAAAGGTATTTTAACCACCTTCCCGGACCTTAAGATTATTGTCATCGTAACCGGCGGTATCTCCGGAGCCGCCCACGCAATCAAGGACTTAGGGCGTTTAGGCAAAACCAAGCTGATCTGCTTCGATTATGATAACGCCGTAATTGAATTGATTAAAGAAGGTTTGGTATATGCCGCAATGGGACAGGATCCGTTCGGACAAGGACATGACCCGATTATCGCACTATACAATTATCTGGTTGCCGGAGAGGTACCGCCGAATATTTCCTACACCAGAACAGAAGTGGTTGATTTCCGTAGTGTAAGCGAGTAAAAGCGATATGGTTTAGGGGTGGAATTATATAATTCCACCCCTTTTATATGATAGACCTTAGCCCTCTTCTATTGTCATATGGTAACATAGGACTCTATCAGCTCCAGATCTCCCTCCAGAAGATAGGTTCCGTATCCTGCAGGCAGAATCAGGTGATCACCTTTTCTGATCGCGTTGCCGTCTATGGTTCCCTCTCCGGAGATCACACTGATATTCAGAAAGCTATGTATTTGTTTGAATTCCTGTTTTCCAAGCAAGGTAAGCTTAACCACTGTATAATAACTGCATCGGATCAACTCTTCCACTTTGCAGTTTTCATATTCCGTAATTCTTCTGTTCATCTGCGGATCCACATGGGGACAGCGAATGACCTCTATGCTATTTGTAAGATGCAACTGTCTTGGCCTCCCATGGTCAAGCCGGTCATAATCAAATAGCCGGTATGTGATATCACTGCTTTGCTGTATTTCTAAAAGCATCGTACCTGACTTAATTGCATGTACTGTTCCTGGCTCAATCTGCAGAAAGTCCCCTTTTCTGATCGGCTTCAGACGGATTAATTCACTCCATCGCTTCGCTCCGATCATTTGCTTCAATTCTTCCCGGTCCTTCGCATTATGGCCGAGGACAAGGGCCCCGTTCTCCGGACAGTCGAGAATATACCAGCATTCGGTTTTACCCAGGGCTCCCCCTTCCTTTTCTTTTGCATAGGCATCATCCGGATGAACCTGGATGCTGAGATCCTCCTTCGCATCAATGATCTTTACTAACAAAGGAAATACTTCACCGGATAAATTTCCGAACAGTTCTCGGTCCTTCCTCCACAGTGAGCTTAAGGTCCTTCCCCGAAAGGTTCCGCTCCTGATTCTGCAGTCTCCGTTTGGATGAGCGCTGATTGCCCAGCATTCTCCCGTATGATCATTCGGTATGGTATATCCGAACTCCTTATATAAGCGGTCCCCTCCCCAGATCATTGATTTGAATACCGGTTCCAGAAATAATATCTCCCTCATCCCATTCTCCTTTCGTACACTCTCACCATCATGATTGTCTCGGAGTTCTCATAGCAAATCTCAATACTAATCATTTGCTCATCGGTATCTCCTTACTTTATGCTATGTATGATCCTTCGGGATAGGTATGCACCGAGCCAGCAGCTAAACGAGTATTTTTTCTTCGGATTCCAGAATCTCAACCGTATGTTTCAAGGATTCACTAAATTCTCTATCATTTGAATTCTTAAATATAATCAGATCATCATTGATCTCGGGATCATCCAGCGTAGTAGGTATATTAAAATTGCAGCCGGCAATATATTCCTCCCAGTTTGCCAGCTTCCAGACATCCCTGTCCGAATTACGGTCCAGCATTCTCTGTCTGCAGACCTCAATCGAGGTTTCTACCCAGATGACAACCAACCCAGCATTTTTCATCTTCAGCTTACTCTTCAATGAATTAATATAATTCATGTCTCTGATTTCCCTTGTAAACGGAGCATTGATCAGGACTGTATCGGCATAATCCAATGCTTCCAAGGCCAGGGCTACGATTGCTTCATACTCATAATCCCTGATATTT
>JAEZHX010000214.1 GCA_023436765.1 Bacillota bacterium | reverse complement strand
TGCGTAGTTCTGGCGATTGATGCGAAGCGGAGGGAAGACGGCTCCGGCTGGAACATCTATAAGAACGGCGGACGGGTGGATATGGGTATCGATGCTGTGGAATGGGCCATGAAGGGCTGCAAACTTGGTGCCGGGGAGATTCTCCTAACCAGTATGGACTGTGACGGAACGAAGGAAGGGTATGATCTGGAGCTGACCAGAATGATCTCTGAGAATGTACCCGTACCCGTTATTGCTTCCGGTGGAGCCGGAACGATGGAACATTTTTATGATGCATTTACAGAGGGGAAGGCAGATGCAGTTTTGGCAGCCTCCCTGTTCCACTATAAGGAAATGGAAATCCTGGACTTAAAGAAGTACCTTAAGGACAGGGGTGTCAGTGTCAGACTGTAAGTCCGGTTCCCAATTACGTAACATTAGTACAGAAAGAGGTAACATATGGGAGCTATTACAAATGACTGGCTGGACGCAATCGGGAATGAATTCCGCCAGCCATATTATACGGAGCTTTATCAATTTATTAAGTCCGAATATCACAATTACATGGTATATCCCGAGGCTGATCATATCTTTGATGCTTTTCACCTTACCCCGTTACAGAAGGTAAAGGTCGTGATCATCGGCCAGGATCCTTATCATAATGAAGGCCAGGCCCACGGTCTGTGTTTCTCCGTGAAGCCTGAGGTTGATATTCCTCCTTCTCTGGTTAATATCTATAAGGAACTGAAGGATGACCTGGGCTGCTATATTCCGAATAACGGATATCTGGAGAAGTGGGCGAGTCAGGGAGTTCTTCTTTTAAACACAGTACTTACGGTCAGAGCGCACCAGGCCTTCTCCCATCAGGGCAGGGGTTGGGAGCGGTTTACCGATGCAGTCATCAGCGCTGTGAATGAACAGGACCGTCCGATCGTATTTATTCTGTGGGGAAAACCGGCACAAGCGAAGAAGAGTATGTTGACGAACGGGAAGCATCTCATTCTGGAAGCACCGCATCCGAGTCCCTTATCCTCCTTCCGTGGCTTTTTTGGAAGCAAACCCTTCAGTAAGACGAATGAATTCTTAAGGAAGAACGGAATAGAACCGATTGATTGGCAAATAGAAAATATTTAGAAGCAGCCGTCTGAAGAATTTCTTCCAGACGGTATTTTCTTAAGTGGGTAGTGTGAAAAATAAATTGTTTCACAAAGTGAATTGGAACAATTCACTTTGCAAATTTGTGCTGACGCCCAAATTCGCGGGTATCGGCAACATGGAGGATTTATATGAACATCATAAGACCAGCACGAAAGAACAGGAAGACAATATGGATACTTCTGGTCATTACCATTCTTATAAGCATCATTGGATTAGTCAGTTATCTGCTGGCAGACAGCTCCGATAAGAAGCTGGCAGGTTATAAGCAGCGTGGGAATGAATATCTGATGAAGGATAATTACATAGGTGCCAAGGAGGAATTCAGGAAGGCAGTTAAGCTGGACCCCGATAATCTCATTCTATACTTCCAGCTTGCAGAAGCCTGTATCGGACTGGAGGATTACAGTACAGCGGCAGATTATCTGGATCAGGCAATCACGATTGCTGAAGAAGGTCCTATGGATATAGAACAATATGAATCTCTGGTTATCAAGCTGGAGGAATGTTACCGAATTACCGGAGAGGAGCTTAAGAGGGAGAAGCTTTTACAACATAGTCTGGAGCTGACTGACTCAGATAGAATTAAGGAGCTTCTTTCGAATTAATATCGTAAATCCTGTTCGAGGGATGATTTCATAATCTTTAGGGATAATATATGTGAAGCATTGCCATCCGTTATTCATGTTGTGTGGTGATGTACTATATTATCATGGAGGATTGCCATATGGAATCTAATAGGGAGAAACAGGAGAAGGGTTTATCGGCAGGAAAACTTACGATGCTGGCTCTGGGTTCGGTAGTCGGAGGTTCCTTCTTCTTAGGAACTGCAGTTGCAATTAATGCCGCCGGACCAGCGATTATCCTGTCTTATATCGCGGCGGGAATCCTGGTCTATTTCATCCTGTTTGCTTTATCGGAAATGACGGTCGCTAATCCGGATTCCGGTTCCTTCCGAACCTTTACCATCCGTGCCTTTGGACCGGGATCAGGCTTCGTCGTAGGCTGGGTCTATTGGACAGGTATGGTATTAGCTATGTCCAGTGAAGCCACTGCAGTATCCATACTGATCAGAGAATGGTTCCCGAATATTTCAATTCCACTGTTTGGCACTTTTGTTATTATAGCGGTAACACTACTTAATCTGTTGGGAGCAGATAAGCTCAGCAAGGTAGAAAGCGGGCTTTCCATGGTAAAGCTGATTACTGTTGTCGCCTTTATCATTCTTGGCGGCATGTTGATTATAGGACTGATGCCCGGAATAGACCCGGTGGGTGCCGGGGAAATTACAAGAGAACCCTTTCTTCCCGGTGGGATCGGGGGTGTGGCTGGCAGCATGCTGATTGTGGTTTTTGCATATGCCGGTTTTGAAGTCATCGGATTGGCTGCATCTGAGACAAAGAATCCACATAAGACGATACCCAGAGCAATTACGTACACGGTAATTTCCCTTATCACATTATATATATTGAATGCTTCCGTATTGTTACCACTGATTCCTACCGCTGCTCTGAATGAGACCGTAAGTCCTATGGTTGCCGCCTTAAGTAGATGGGGAATGGGCTGGGCAGGTTCCCTGATTAACGTGGTATTGGTCTCTGCAGTACTATCTGCAATGTTAGGCGCTATGTTCGGTATCGGCCGAATGATGCGGTCTTTGGCAGAGGAGGGAGATGCTCCGAGATGGCTTAGAGATAGGACGGATGTACCCTATCGGGGAATCTTATTCTCCGGTCTCGGTATGCTGGCAGGCTTATGGTTTGGATTACTGCTTCCCAGAGTCTATTTATTCCTGATCAGCTCCGGAGGTTTTGCCCTGCTTTTCACCTATGCCTCTATTCTGGCTACTCATATCAAGTTTCGTAAGGAACATGGCTGTCCGCCTAAGGGAAAATGCCAGATGCCTGGTTATCCGTATACCTCCTGGTTTGCTCTGATCAGCCTGATTGCAGTTATCTTCAGCATGCCCTTTATCTCAGGGCAGGGCTCGGGCTTGATCGCAGGACTAGTCATGGTGACAGCATATTCGGCTATTTATCATGTGAAGCGTTATTTCAGCAGCTTTTATACGAAAGCTTTTAACACCAAGGTGGATCGCAAGGGCTACAAAGCCCGCTTTTCAGAAGAAATGTCCGAGGAGCTTACAAACCATGAGCATCAGGGGAGAACGATACACGAGGAAGCTACTCCGAGAAAGGATTCTCTTATAGAGGATAAGAATTCGGATAACAATCAGGGAAACCAAGGCTGTAAGAAGCTATAAGCGGAAGAACACTTAAACCCGATCCATCGTATACAGTATGCCATTAATACGATTGGAACAAGACACATGGGCAGAAGTAATAGACCAAATGAATATAAAAGGGGATTTGACAGATACCGGAATGTATCGGTTTACTGTCAGATCCCCTATTTTCATCGTGCGCCCGGCGGGCGCACATTTCATCTGAATGGTTATATTGAATTACAGATTTTACGTGGACCCCTGCTCTATTCAGGAGTAATTAAGACTGTGACTGCTTTTTGTTCAGGTTCTTTACCGCAGTTGAAAGCATCAGTTTAATCCGGTTCAGCTGGTTTACCTCGCTGGCGCCGGGATCGTAGTCGATGGCTACGATATTTGCCTCAGGATGCTGTCTGCGCAGCTCCTTGATAACACCCTTACCGACGATATGGTTCGGCAGGCAGGCAAAGGGCTGGGTACATACGATGTTATTGACGCCGGAATGGATCAGCTCAAGCATCTCACCGGTCAAAAACCAACCTTCACCGGTCTGGTTACCGATGGATACTACAGGATCTGCTAACTGTGCCAGCTTCTTGATGTGAACAGGAGGAGTGAACCTCTTGCTCTTCTTGAAGCTCTTTCTGGCTTCCCCACGGATTCTCTCCAAGGACCAGATGACCAGATTACTGATCTTAGCACCCGTTTTGCTCTTGCCCAGATATCTTGTTTTAAAGTTATTGTTGTAAGCACAGTACATAAAGAAGTCCAGGAGATCCGGCACAACTGCTTCCGCACCCTCTGCTTCTAAAAGCTCCACCAGATAGTTATTAGCGGAGGGAAGGAACTTCACTAAGATTTCTCCGACCACGCCTACCTTCGGCTTAACGAGATTCTCCTTCAGGGGTAGGGAATCGAAATCTCGAATGATTCCTCTGACATTCTTCTTGAATTCCCGCCAGCTTCCTTTGTTCAATAAGCTCTTCGCGCAGATATCCCTCCATTTATCATGCAATGCATTGGCAGAGCCGGGTACCTGCTCGTAAGGTCTCGTCTTATAGAGTACTCTCATGAAGATATCACCATAGACCAGAGATTCCATAGCCCGTAATAGTAAACCGGGTGTTATCTTTAAGCCCGGATTCTTTTCCAGTCCGGAGGCACTTAAGGAGATTACCGGTACCTGCGGCATTCCTGCTTTTTCGAGAGCCCTGCGGATGAAGCCGATATAGTTTGTCGCACGGCAGCCTCCACCGGTCTGGGTAATGATGATGGCCACTTTATTAAGATCATATTTGCCGGACAGTAACGCATCCATGATTTGGCCGACTACCATCAGGGAAGGGAAGCAGGCATCGTTATTAACGTATTGTAAACCAACATCTACAGATCTGCGGTTATCATTTGGCAATACGACCACGTGGTAGCCGCCGCTTCGCAAGGCGGGCTCCAGAAGGTCAAAATGAATCGGCGACATCTGAGGTGCAAGTATGGTATAGGAATCCTTCATATCCTCTGTAAAGACTGCCCTATGATGAGCGGTATTCACCTTATAGGAGACGATATGCTTGGTTTCCCGTTCTCTTACTGCAGACAGCAGGGAGCGGATTCGGATTCTGGCGGCTCCCAGGTTATTGACTTCATCTATTTTCAGCACGGTATAAATCTTACCGGATTTTGACAGGATATCGTTCACCTGATCCGTGGTGACAGCATCCAGACCGCAGCCGAAGGAATTCAGCTGGATTAGCTCCAGATTGGGCTGGGTACGGACGAAGGAAGCAGCCGCATACAGTCTGGAATGATACATCCACTGGTCAATGACGATGGTCGGACGGTCCACTTCTCCCAGATGAGAGATGGAGTCCTCCGTGAGAACCGCAACACCGTAGGAGTTGATGAGTTCCGGGATACCGTGATGGATCTCGGGATCCACATGATAAGGACGTCCTGCCAGGACGATTCCCTTCCTGCCCGAAGCCTTTAGATACGCTAATGTCTCTTCCCCCTTCTGTCGCATATCCTCCCTCGCAGTGGCAAGCTCCTTCCATGCTGCAGTAAATGCGGTACGGATTTCCTCCTCGGGAATACCCTTCTCCGTGAACAGCTCCACCAGGCGGTTACCTAGGATCTCATCATTCTCAAAGGACATAAAAGGGTTTTCAAAATGGATATTCGGATTCTTAAGTTCCTCCACATTGTTCTTAATATTCTCGGCATAAGAGGTTACGATCGGGCAGTTATAATGGTTATTCGCTCCGTTAATTTCCTTCCGTTCGAAGGGAATGCTCGGATAGAAGATATAGTTAATCTTATTGTCAATCAGCCATTTGATGTGACCATGGACCAGCTTTGCCGGATAGCATTCGGACTCACTGGGGATGGATTCAATCCCTAGCTCATATATACTGCGACTGGAGACAGGGGACAGGACTACACGGTAACCAAGCAGGGTAAAGAAGGTATGCCAGAAGGGATAATTCTCATACATATTCAATACTCTTGGAATCCCCACAATTCCCCTGGTGGCTTCCTCTATCGTCAGGGTAGGGTAGGAGAAATAGCGTTTAAGTTTATACTCAAACAGATTAGGGATATTCTCAGCGTTCTTCTCTTTTCCCAGACCCCGTTCACAGCGATTTCCGGAGATGAACTGCCTTCCGCCGGTGAATTTGTTGACGGTCAGTACACAGTTATTCGTACATCTTTTGCATCGAGCAAGACTGGTCTCAAACTTCAGCTCGTTGATCTGATCGATGGAAAGCATAGAGCTGTCTTCACCGTCATAGTGCTCTCTGGCGATCAGGGCAGCACCGAAGGCCCCCATGATTCCGGCGATATCCGGACGGACAGCACTGCAGCCCGAGATCTTCTCAAAGCTTCTAAGGACTGCATCATTATAGAAGGTACCACCCTGAACAACCATCTTCGTACCGAGGTCCTTCGGGTCGGTGATCTTAATTACCTTATATAAAGCATTCTTGATTACGGAATAGGCAAGACCGGCGGAGATATCTGCTACGGTTGCTCCTTCCTTCTGTGCCTGTTTTACCTTGGAGTTCATAAATACGGTACATCTGGTACCGAGGTCGATCGGATTCTCTGCGTAGAGAGCAACCTTAGCGAAGTCCTCTACCTCGTAATTCAAGGATTTTGCGAAGGTTTCAATGAAGGAACCGCAGCCTGAGGAGCAGGCTTCATTCAGGAGAACATTATCGACTGTCTGGTTTTTAATCTTGATGCATTTCATGTCCTGACCGCCGATATCGAGGATGCAGTCCACTTCAGGCTCGAAGAAGGCAGCTGCTTTATAATGGGCAACCGTCTCTACCTCACCCTCATCCAGGACCAGGGCAGCCTTAATCAAGGCTTCCCCGTAACCGGTCGAGCAGGAGCGCACGATCTTAACGTTTTCCGGTAAAAGCTCATAGATTTCCTTAATTGACTTAATCGCAGTCTTCAAGGGACTGCCGTTATTATTGCTATAGAATGAATACAGCAGGGAACCGTCCTCCCCGACGAGTGCCACCTTAGTGGTTGTAGAGCCTGCATCGATTCCTAAGAAGCAATTGCCTTGGTATTCTTTTAAATTTCCCTTTTTAACGGTATGTATGGAATGGCTCTTTCGAAATTCTTCATATTCTTCTTCATTGGTGAACAGCGGTTCCATCCGGTGTACCTCAAAATCCATCTTGATCCCGCGGGAGAGCTTATCGTATAAGGCTTTGAAGTCCACCTGAACCTCCGGTTTTGCATTCATTCCTGCCCCGATTGCCGCAAACAGATGAGAATGCTCCGGTGCGATCACCTGTTCCTGCGTCAGATTAAGAGTTCGAATAAATGCACTCTTCAGCTCGCCTAAGAAATGCAGTGGTCCTCCCAGGAAGGCTACATTACCCCGGATCGGTTTTCCGCAGGCCAGGCCGCTGATGGTCTGGTTTACCACCGCCTGGAAGATGGAAGCGGACAGATCCGGCTTCGTTGCTCCCTCATTGATTAACGGCTGAATATCAGATTTAGCAAATACACCGCATCGAGCTGCGATCGGATAGATGGCCTGATAGCTTTTCGCATATTCGTTTAGGCCAGCAGCATCCGTCTTTAATAAGCTTGCCATCTGATCGATGAAGGAGCCTGTACCGCCGGCACAGATTCCGTTCATACGCTGTTCTATTCCGTTGGTAAAATATATTATTTTCGCGTCCTCACCACCGAGCTCAATGGCGACATCCGTCTGAGGAGCGTAATCCTGCAGAGAGGTGGATACGGCGATAACTTCCTGAACAAAGGGGATATCAAGATGTTTTGAAATTGTTAAGCCTCCGGAACCTGTTATGACCGGTGAAACCGCAAGGTTACCCAGAGACTCCTCTGCCTTCTTCATAAGTCCTGCCAGAGTCTCCTGTATATTAGCAAAATGGCGTTCATAATCTGAGAATAGGATTACATTATTCTCATCCATTACGACAATTTTGACTGTAGTTGATCCGATATCAATTCCTAAGGTTCTATTTGTTGTCATGCTGCGACTCCTATACAAAACAGTTAAAAATGGTTAAGTAAAAAATTGCTTTCTATATTATACGATACATACTAATTAAGTTCAACATCTTAATTACCATAAATTTAAAGGAGCATAATTCAATGAGCAACTGTATGAAGTTCGTATACGTAATTCATCCAAGCGGAAGCGTGTTGCGCATGAGCTATGTTCTGTATCACATTAACATGATTTGAATTGTACAAATTGACGATGGGTAACCCATATGTTGGCTTTTGACACCCTCAACAATTTTTATGATAGCGATAAGTCCCAAATGCAAAGTATGCGAATATAATGGTATCAAATTGGTATGTAATCTGTCTCAGATGAGGGAGGAGAGTAATTGCATGTTCTGTACGAATTATGTAATCAAAAAAGGTGACACTCTCTATTCAATCAGCAGACAAAGCAATGTTCCGGTTTCAGCTATTATAGGTGCCAATCCCTTCGTAAATGTGTATAACCTTCAGGTCGGAGAAGTACTCTGTGTTCCGGTAGGTGTTCCGTTAAATGATTATACCGGTACGATAACCTATACGGTGAAAGAGGGGGATACTCTAGGCAGTGTATTGGACCAATATGGAATTGAGATTGGTGATCTCATGCAACTGAATGACGTGAACAGTGTTCATCTGTTACCGGGTACGACGTTGGAAGTCCCGATTTACGATTTTGAAGAAGATACTGACCTGTCATAGTTATCTATATTACGATTGAGATAGGAAGATACTTCGTAAATGCACATAGGGCTGTTTCTTAATGGCCTAGAGATACAAGAGGCCCTTTATGCTCCCCTCACAACTAGTGTAACAAGTTGTGAGGGAACTATAAAGGGCCTCTTGTATTCCTTAAACTTATTGTGAAACAGACCCTAATTTTCTGAATCAGTTTCGATTTGAAGCAGGTTTTTTATGTTTGACAAAGGCTGGATAACAACATATAATGAATTTGAACTTTTATGGTTTAGATCTGGATGAAAAAAGGAAGGTGGTTTGGATGGAAGCCGGCCCTGAAAGTAGTAGCTTGTATAGGAAAAACAATATATTACTTACTGCGGTTAGCAGCAGGTTTTCGTTCGTATTCTCATCTTTCCGAGGAAATGCCTCCGAATAAGATTAAAATACGCCTACCGCTGCTATACTATTAGCAGTGGAAAGGAGCATTTATGATCGATATCTTTAAGACAATGGAAGGTACGCTTCAGAGACAGACAGAGATTACGGAGGGCTGCTGGATTGCGATGACAAGTCCTTCTGCCACTGAATTGATGGAAATTGCCGAGAGGACCGGGATTGATATCAATCATCTTCGGGCACCTCTGGATGAAGAGGAAAGAGCGCGTATAGAAGTTGAGGAGGAGAACACGATTATCGTGGTAGATATTCCTTCTCTGGAGAAAAGAAATGACAAGGACCGCTATGTTACGATTCCGCTTGGTATCATCGTAACCAAGGATATTTTAATCACAGTTTGTTTGGAGGAATCCCCCATCCTAAAATGCTTCATGGATGGACGTGTCAGGGATTTCTATACCTTTAAAAAGACCAGATTCATCTTGCAGATTCTTTATCGGAATGCTTCCACTTTCCTACAGCATCTGCGGACGATTGATAGAAAGAGTGAAGAGGTTGAGCGGAAGCTCCATATCTCCACGCAGAACCGTGAGCTCATAGAGCTTCTCGAATTGGAAAAGAGCCTGGTGTACTTCACGACCTCCTTAAGAGCGAATGAAGTCGTATTTGAAAAGATGCTTAAGATTGAGAACATTAAGCATTACCCGGAGGACGAGGATCTTCTGGAGGATCTGATTATCGAGAATAAGCAGGCAATCGAGATGGCGAATATCTACAGTGGCATCTTAAGCGGAACGATGGATGCCTTCGCATCGATTATCTCGAACAATCAGAATATTGTAATGAAATTCCTGGCAGCAATCACGATCGTGCTTTCGATTCCTACGATGATTGCGAGCTTTTATGGTATGAACTTTGTCCATATTCCCGGTGGGGATAATCCCTTCGGGTTCTTTGCCGTTACCTTGACGGCCTTGGTAATTGCTACTATCACTGCACTGATATTCAGAAAGAAGAAGCTGTTTTAAGGTATTTAAGCAGCTTGGAGGACTGTTATGGGTTTTTTCAATAAACTGGAGCGTAAATTCGGCAGATATGCCATACCAAATCTGATGAAGTATTTTGCCCTGATGTATGTACTGGGCCTTCTAATCGGAAGCTTTTTCCCGGAAATGATTATGTATTTAGGTCTGGATTATGGGCTGGTGGCTAGGGGTCAGATCTGGAGACTTATTACCTTTATGATTCCGATTTCTTCGATGAATGATATTTTCTTTGTATTCATCCGGGCTTATATATTTTACATGGTCGGTAACTCTCTGGAGAAGTCCTGGGGTTCCTTCCGCCTGAATTTCTATTTCTTCTCAGGTATCCTTTATAATCTTGTAGGTGCCCTGATTGTTTACCTGATTTATGGACTGAATCTGTTTGATGCCCTTGGTATGCTGTTAAATCAGCCCTTGGATCTGATCTACACCTCGCTGTTTTTGGCATTTGCAGTTTTATATCCGAATATGCAGTTCTATATCTATTTTCTCATTCCTGTGAAGGCAAAATATTGGGCTTGGTTCTCCATGTTTTATTACGGATATATGATTTATAGGCTGGTTAACGGGGGTTATCCTTGGGGAGTGATCCCGATTGTATTATCCTTGCTTAATTTCGTAGTATTCTTCCTGGTAACGAAGAACTACCAAAGAATGTCCCCGAGAGAAATCGAACGGAGGGCGAAATACCGCAGACAGATGAATGAGGGAAGAAATACCGGTAACGTGGTTCAGTTTAACGGGCGGAATGTGGTAACCAGGCATAAATGTGCCGTATGTGGCAGGACAGAGCTGGACAATGATCAGCTGGAGTTTCGGTTCTGCTCGAAATGTGACGGCAACTATGAATATTGTATGGACCATCTATTCACCCATGAACACGTGAAAAAAGAGGAAAAGCCTGAATAACCGGGACTTCCTGGAGGCATACATGCTGAACACCTTAATAAAGGAGCTGAAGGAGCTCTTCGCGGACAAAAAAATATGGTTAGGAATCCTTACAGTGCTTATTATTATTATAATAGGCACTTCTTATAATAGAAAGATTACCTCGGAAAATATATCTGAACACCTGAGACTCGGTGTAATCAATAATGATGACAGTACTTATTCGGAGCTTCTCCTAGGCTATTTTCATGGCAGTGAGACCTTCTCCAGCTTAATCACCGTAACCATTGGGGAAGAGGAAGAGGTAAAGAAGGCCTTTACAGAGGGTAAGCTGGACATCTTCATCGAGATTCCGAAGGGCTTTGCTCAGAACATGATCCAGATAGAGCATCTCCCCATCGATGTTACGATCAATATTAAGGACACAACGAAAGCGATTCTGTTCCAGAATGTCCTCCAGAGCTATGAGAAATTCATCTCGGCTGTTGAGGTTAATGCTGTCGGATTGTATCATATCATGGAACAGGAGGGCGCCGACCAGAAGCTGATCGAGGATACGAATGTTTCCATTTCCCTGGATCTGATCTTCACAGCCCTGGGAAAGGAAGAATTCTTTCGCTTCAAAGAGGTGGCTACCTTTCCGAAGACCCGGATTACGGAATATTACCTGATCTCCATCCTCATCATGGGCTTAATGTATGCCGGCTTATATTCGGGCTTTAAGCTCTTAAGAGAAATCAGACAGGGAACCTTCTTAAGGATTAAGACGACAAGAATGCCTGTATATCAGTTCTTAACAGCGAAGATAGTATTTCTGTCTGTATTCCTGGCAGCTGCAGCGACCTCAGCAATTTGTATTATCAGTGGAAGCAGACCATCCCCTCAAATACTGCTTTTTGGTAGTTCCCTGGCGTTGTTCTGTGTTACGATGCCCATGCTGTTAAGCGCCTTTTTTGAAACCACACAGCGATTTATCCTGGTAGGGAATCTGCTGGTATTCTATTTTGCGGTAATCGGAGGAGGCATCATTCCCATCATGTTCCTCCCCCAGGATATTCTTCAGCTATCCCGTGTTACACCGTATTACTATATGATGGAGGGGATCATTCGGATGAAACAGGGTCAGCCTGAGATTGCAGGTAGAATCGGTATCATCCTGCTCCTTGTATCCGTGCTCTTTTTCGGTTGTACCCTATTATTCTTTACAAGAAGGAGGGTTATCAATGAGGAAGCATAGAACAGGTTCTGCATTTCAGGATATGATATGGATTCTTCTCCTGAGGATTAAGCTGATTGTAAAGGATGCAACAACGATAGTTGCTTTACTCTCCTCACTTCTGATCTTCTCCATCGTTATCCATGCACTATCCTCCTCGGCAGAGGAGCAGAGTGCTCTTCCGGTAGGATTCGTAGATTATGACAAAAGCAGGGAATCTGAGTCGCTGATGGAACAGCTCTCAGAGCTGCCCGCCATCAGAATCGTGGAAGGAGAAGAGAAGGAGCTGCAAAAGCTCTTACTGGATGAGATGGTCAATGCAGTCTTTGTCATAGAGGAGGGTTACGAGAAGCAGCTGAAAAAGGGGAGGCCCGATGAAGTCATTACTGTTTATTATGTGGACAGTGATAAAGCCTCCACTATTATTTCCGATATCGTCGCTGGTGAGATGCTATATCCTATCAGTCTGTATAAGAGTATCAGAATGTATGAAGGACTCCCGTATGACCGTGAGAAGCTGAGCGCAGAAGAATATAAGACTTATATAGAAAATTTATTGGAGGGCAGTACGGATTTTGATTTTGCATTCCGGATGATCTATGCAAATCCTGATCGATCTATTGAAGGAGAAGAGCCCCTGTCCAATTCCATCATATACAATCAGGTTATCTTTGGTATACTGGGAATCCTGGTATCCTTTATCGCGATGTTTCTTATCTCCGGAGTAGTCAGGGATAGGGAAATGGGGGTGGAAGAACGGCTTAAGGTCTCAAAATTCCATACTCTTAAACTGGATATCGGAAATTATGGCTCCGTATTACTGATAGAGGGCTTTATTGCGATCCTTTTCTCGGCGTTGATTTACCACCAGCTGGGAATTACGGACGGCAGACTGTACTTAAGTGCCTATCTGCTGATCCTTCTGTATGCCATGCTGCTGGGAGGAATCTTATTACTGATTGCCAAGGTGGTTAAGAGTATTATCACTTATCAGATGCTCTGTTCAGTACTCATCTTAATCATGGGGGGCTTAGGCTTCTACCGGTTACTGTCCGGTTTATCCGAAGCATTATCTCTAGGCGTTCTGAAAATTATACCAAATAGCTGGTTTATTCAGGGCTTTACTGATATAATAGTATATGGTAATAAAGAGGGAATTCTGACACAGGGACATTGGATGCTGCTGTTACTGACTGCAGCAGTACTGTTCCTGATTGTTGTATCGGATCTACTCCTCGGAAGGACAGGAATAGGATCCAAACAAAAAAGAAATAACAAAATATGATATTAAGTAATAACATAGGAAATAAAACTAATAAATGAGAAGAAGCGAAATGAAATAACAATCCTGTGATACAACATTACATGGTTGATGAAACGTCAGGAACATGAGAAGGATGGATTTAGCAGATGGACAAACATACGAAACAATTATATCAGAATATCATCAGTAATAAGCAGCTGGAAGAGAGCCTTCCCGGGTTCTTTAACAGTCTTACAGATAAATATCATACGCTGGCAGCAGTTAGGCTGGCATTTCATTATTATTCCTTTTATGAAAATTATTGTGATGAAGGTGAGCTATGGGGTGAAGCTGCTAAGCTAGTGATGGAGCAACTGAACCGGGTGATCGGAGAAAGTGTAATTCATTCTCGAAGCGGAAGAGAGCATGAGGAGGCTGTCCGAACTGTGGACCTGCTTCGTAATGATATCATCCATAGGATGAAGCTTCTGACCTCCTATTCGGATGTGTGCACGATCCGGGAGTATCTTCTGAACCGGATTGAATACCGCTTCAAGGTAAGTGACTCATGGCAGGACGACGAGGAATTTGCCAGAGAGGTCCTTGGGTATATCTTTGATACCCAGGATAATGCGATCATTAATGATAAGATAAGAGTCGTGATCGGACAGCTTCCGGTCCGAATGACGAAGCTGAAATTCTTCGAACTGATCAAAGGAAGCCTCCGTGAATATGTGGGTGCCGGTCAGGATACACTGGAGACCTTTCTCTATATGCTCCGTTCCTCTGCCCTGCTGGATCTTCCGAAGGAGGCAGATCCGTCATATCCTGCATTATGGGATATGAAGCAGAAGCTTCTAAGTCAGGATTATAAGAATATGACAGCCGAGGAATATGAGAAAGCTGATTTAGAGCTTAAGCAAGCCGCTTCCTTACTGGAGGCTGAAATAGAGGTATATTATTCACTTCAGGAAATCGTAAATGAGGTCTATACCATACTCCTGTGTAATCCCTATGCCGGTATGTCCGCTGCTTACTATGAGAAGGAAGAGAAGGCAGCGTATGAGATAATACGGGGGATTCAGGAAGAATTCGGGAAGGGGCAGAAACAGGAACCTTCTGTTGAATTACTGGAGCATTTTAATGCACTGGAGGGAATTCAGGAGGAGCTGAGCTATGATCTTATTGTTTTGGAGGAAGCGCTTTACCAAGTAGATCAGAACCATAGGAAGCTGGCGGAAGGAATTATGACGGATAAGCTTCTGAATATATTGCTACTAGCCAAGGATCTGCTCTCCAACAGCCTGTTTATTGATTTCTATGAGGTCAAGTCAAACCAACCGGTAAGTGAAGCTAAAGCATCCTGGGAGGCGGACCTCCTGATTGGAGAGTTGACAAAGCTGTTTGAGCAATCTGACAGAATGGTGAGCAGGGCAATCATGGCGAATCTTCTGAATAAGGTGCCGGTGTTTTTTAACGGCCATAAGGAAGTCATGGATTATGTTCTGAATTCTATGGAGAAATGTACGGATCAGGCAGAGAAAGCTGCCTGTATAGAAATAATCCTGGATATGATAAACGAATAGTGCTGTATTACTTATGGAAATTAGTGGAATACTAAATGAAAAGATCTGTTGAGGAATGATTTATGGTGCTGTGGGCAACAAAGCTATATGTTGGTGAGAAGATAAAAAAGAAGAAAGAGCGGGTGGTAGCTTCCATTAATAACAGGGAGGCCACCTTTAATGTCTACTGCATCGCATTTGCTTCTCAGCCCTGTAATTTATTTGATATCATGGATGCGAATGAGCTTTTATTTCCCCATTATAAGAAGGCGGAGGTTAAAATCGTGGGTCTGGCAATGGGAAAAGAGGAAGCTCTGACTCTGGTGCAGGAGATGTTACTGGAGATATACCAGGAAACAGGGGAATTTAACGTCAGGGCTTATTTTACATAAGAAGAATTCATAGCAGGGGCTAAAAGAATCTTTACTGATGAGGAGAATCGATGCTTCACATTATTGTATTGCTGTTAAAGTTCATAGGAATCGTCCTTCTGACAATCATAGGACTGATCGTGGCACTGCTTCTGGTCATCCTGCTGGTACCGATCAGATACCGGATATGGGTTACTCATGGTGCATTGTTCCGATTGGAGGGTAAGGTTAGTTGGATTCTTCATATCATCGACGCCCGGATCTCTCTGGAGGGGGAACAGCGCCGTATAAAGCTGCGGCTTTTTGGTTTCCTGCTCTATGACAGTGCAAGGTCACGGAAGGCGAGAAGACTTAATCGGAGCCGTAGGAAAGCATCAGAAAATGATGAGCCGCATGAGGATGAAGTGACAGCTCAAGGTAGCCGCCACAGGAAGCACAAACCTTTCCCAGAGCACGAGCCGACCAAGGAGAAGAAACGATTTGAAAAGCAGAATTCCGATGAGGCTTTGACCAAGAAAACAGACAACCTGCCGTCTAAGGAGAGAATCATACCCGAAAAGCTTGATACAGGATCGGCTGAGCTTAGAGCAGAGCCTAAAAAAGAAACGATACAAGAGGTTAAAAAAGAGCTATATGAAGGACCTGCAGCAGAGCACGGGGAGGGGGAAGCAGTAGCGGACGGACCCGGAGCCGAGGCTGATCAGGATATAGAGGTTAACATATTTGGGAAACTTATTAACAGAATAAAACGTATCTCCCAAGGAATCCGTAACAAGTTTATCAGCTTGCGTACAAGCATAAAACGTGGATGGGAAGCATTTCTTAAAATTAAAAATAAAATCGTGCTGATAAAGGAATTTCTCGGTAATGAGGAGAACAGATCGGCCTTCGGTGCTACCTACGGCAGTCTGAAGAAGCTTTTGAAGCATGTTATGCCACGGAAGCTGGAGTCAAAGGTGGTCTTCGGAACCGGAGATCCCTGTTCGACAGGACAGGCATTGGGTGCTGCCAGCATTCTGTACGGAATGTATGGAGAGCATGTTCAGCTTACCCCTGATTTTGAAAATAAAGTTTTTGAAGGCAGCCATTATGCCAGGGGAAGAATAAGAATAGGTACATTACTAATAATAGTAATCAAACTGTTATTAGATAAGAAATTTAAACAATTAAAGAGAAACTTTAAAATATTAAAGGAGGCGTTATGATGTCAGATAATAATTTCAACGCAACAGTAGAATCATTATTTAAAGGGATGGACAGCTTCTTATCCACGAAAACCGTGGTTGGTGATGCAGTAAAGATTGATGACGGAACAATTATCTTACCATTAGTTGAGGTGAGCTTTGGTGTAGGCGCCGGTGCATTTGCGGGAGAGAAGAAAAATAATGCGGGTGGTGGACTCGGTGGTAAGATTACCCCCAGCTCCGTACTCGTTCTCCAGAATGGATCCTCTAAGGTGGTCAATGTCAGAGAACAGGACAGTGTAAGTAAGATTCTTGACATGGTACCGGATTTGATCAATAAATTTACTAAGAGCGGTAAAAAGAAGGATGACCTGGATGATAAGGTGAAGGAAGCGATGAAGGCCCAGGAAGACACGACACCCCATGAATAAGAAGAATGTCCTGATCAGTGCCTGCCTTTTGGGTATCAATTGCAGATATGACGGCAACGGAGTTTTGATGGAGCATATCGATCAGCTGATGGAGAGATTCCATCTGATCCCTGTTTGTCCGGAGATATTAGGAGGTATGACCATTCCGAGAAGACCCGCAGAGAGAGTGGGGGACAGGGTGGTGAATAATGCAGGTGAGGATGTGACGGAGTATTTTATCAAAGGAGCCGAGGAGGTTATGAAGCTTGCCAGGCTCTATGATTGTAAGTGTGCTCTTCTAAAGGAACGAAGCCCTTCCTGTGGTTATGGTAAGATTTATGACGGTACCTTCTCCCATACCACTGTGGAAGGGAACGGGATTCTGGCCGAACTTCTGGATAAAGAGGGAATCGCTGTCTATGGTGAGAGCGAGGTTGTCCGGTTGCTAAGGGATGGCCGGGAGGCATAATACATCCAACCTTACAGCGGGTAAAATATTGCTTGCAATATAATTCATATTCTGGTAGAATAAATTTGTTTGTAAGGCCAAGGGGTCTATAATTTATGACGGATGAAACGGCGCGTGCCTTTTCGTTTAGTATACCTTAAGGAGGTGCTTTTGATGGCTAAATGTGCAATATGTGATAAAGGTGCTCACTTTGGAATCGCTGTGAGTCATTCTCATAGAAGATCTAACAAGATGTGGAAATCTAATGTGAAATCCGTAAAAGTTAACGTAAACGGAGCAGCAAGAAAAATGTATGTTTGTACTTCCTGTCTTAGATCCGGTAAAGTAGAACGCGCATAAGGAAAACGATGGGTGTCAGGGGATCTTGACACCCGCTTTTTTTCAATCCTGATTATTGCGGGAGTTTAAATCAATTGCAGAATAAGTTATACCCCAGCACCAAGCAAAGAATAATAATACATATGGCTAATATTCCGTTTGTAATGAAAAGCATGATTGTCATACCGATGGCAATCCAGAATAGGATAAAACCTATCATTCTCTTCATAACAGTCACTTCCATTCAATATAAATAGTAATATATATTATGCAGGGAAGCGGACGGTTATCTCAAAATGTGAATTAACCGGTCCTATAAACTTTAGAATTCAACCAAAAGCTATGCTTTTAGAGTCAATAGAATGAAGTAATTTTAAAAATATGGCTATACTAACATAAAAGAACGGGTAAAGCCCGACCGGGATTATCGATGAAACATATCATAGATAGGAGGGTTAATATGAAAGGACATATGAATACACAAATCGGCGAAATCATGGTTGATAATGATGTATTAGCTAAATATGCCGGAGCTTCAGCAGTAGAATGCTTTGGAGTGGTAGGAATGGCTTCAATTAATATGAAGGATGGTATCGTAAAACTACTTAAGCGTGACAATTTAAGCCATGGCGTGAATGTCACGATTGATAATAACATGATCACGATCGATCTGCATATTATCGTTTCCTATGGTGTGAGCATCTCAGCAGTTGCTGATAATCTGATCAGCAACGTTAAGTATAATGTGGAGGAATTCTCAGGTCTGGAAGTAAAGAAAATCAATATTTTCGTTGAAGGAGTCAGAGTAATTGACTGACCCTGAGAATTACGGCCTTTAAGGAGGAAAAACCAGTGATAGTGAAAACGATAGATGCAATGACATTGAAAAAGATGTTCCTTGCGGGAGCAGCAAGTATAGAAGCGAAAAAAGAATATATTAATGAGCTGAATGTATTCCCCGTACCGGATGGTGATACCGGAACTAATATGACCCTCACAATCATGTCCGCCGTTAAGGAAGTGAATAATTTAGCGGATCCTTCCATAGAAGAATTAGCGAAAGCAATTTCCGGAGGTTCACTCCGAGGAGCACGCGGTAATTCCGGAGTTATCCTTTCCCAGCTATTCCGTGGCTTCACGAAGGAAATTAAGGATTATAAGGAATTAAACGTTACGATTATTACGAATGCCATGCAGAAGGCTGTTGAGACGGCCTACAGAGCTGTCATGAAGCCGAAGGAGGGTACGATTCTTACGGTTGCCAGAGGGGGTGCTGAGAAGGCTGCCCAGTTGGTGCTGGAGACAGATGACCTGGTTTTCTTCGGTCGTGAAGTGATTGCCCATATGGAGAAGGTACTGGAGCAGACTCCGGAGCTTTTACCCGTATTAAAGGAAGCAGGAGTAGTAGATTCCGGCGGACAGGGGTTATTGGAAATCTTAAAGGGTTCCTATGATGCCTTACTGGGGAAAGAGGTTACCCTGACTAATATCAGCATGAAAGAGACCATGAGTACCGGGATCAATGTGGAACGGGTAGCTTTGGAGGATATTAAATTCGGATATTGTACAGAATTTATTATCATGGTCGAGAAAGAATATAACCAGCAGACAGAAGTGGAATTCAAGGGTTACCTTGAATCCATCGGAGATTCCATCGTAGTCGTATCGGATGAGGACATTGTTAAGGTCCATGTACATACGAACGACCCTGGTTTAGCTATTCAAAAGGCGTTGACGTATGGCTCCCTGACGAGCATGAAGATAGACAATATGCGTGAAGAGCATAGCGAGAAGGTAATTAAGGATGCAGAGAAAGCCTCCGTTGAGAAGAAGGAAGCAAAGAAGCCTGCAGAGAATAAACCCAGAAAGAAGGCAGGCTTTATCGCCGTCTCCATGGGAGAAGGACTTGGTGAGATCTTCACCGGTCTAGGTGTGGATTATCTGATTCAGGGCGGACAGACGATGAATCCCAGCACAGAGGATATGCTGAATGCAATCGCTGAGGTAAATGCGGATACGATCTTCATTCTGCCGAATAATAGTAATATTATTCTGGCTGCTGAACAGGCAAAGCAATTAACGGAGGATAAGGAGATCATCGTAATTCCTTCCAGAACTGTTCCCCAGGGTATAACAGCAATCATTAATTATGTATATGACAAAACTCCGGATGAGAATGCCTCCAGGATGATTCAGGAAATGAAGAGAGTGAAATCCGGTCAGGTCACCTATGCAATCCGGGATACCAATATTGACGGTAAAGAAATCAAACAGGGCAATATTATGGGGCTGGATGATAAGACCATCATGTCAGTTGGTGAGGAAATCAAGGCAACAACAGTGGAACTGATTCAGAAGCTGGTGGATGAGGATTCGGAGCTGATCAGCCTTTACTATGGGGAAGAGACCAGCGAAGAGGATGCTGAGACAATTTCAGCCGAGTTAATGGAACTGTATCCTGATTTGGATGTGGAAGTTCATTATGGCGGTCAGCCGATTTATTATTATCTGCTGTCCGTGGAATAACAGAATACAAAAGAATAACCTACAGTGGTTCGGAGCATGACAGCATACGAACCACTTTTCAATACTGGATTATTATGC
>JAEZHX010000256.1 GCA_023436765.1 Bacillota bacterium | reverse complement strand
AAAGCTCCGGCAGCGGGTGCGACTACAGAAATGATCATCGCAAGCGCTAAAACGAAGGACAATTTCTTAAAGAAATTCTTCTTCATATTCTTACTTCCTCCTTAAAAAATATGGTTTGGTATTATATTGTGCGTCCCTGAACCATTTTCATAAAGTTCGTAAACCCCCGAAAATACAGAAAAGGAAACGCAATATATAATCGTTCCAACAACAAGATGATTATAACAATAAAGGAAAAAAAGGTCAAGTCTTTTTATCCAAGCGAATGGATAATTTACCAGATTATCTTAATTTCCTAACCGTTAAACTCTCACAGCCGGAAGATTATATTTTAGTCAAATTGCTTGTAGGGATAACCCCTTACTCCTCACAGTCCCCTTACTTAAAGTCCCATGCAACCGACGCAGAATAGGATGTGACATCGTCTGCTGCCTGGGTCTCACTGTTTGGTTCCTGTCTCATTGCTTTGACTATGGCTATATATTGCACCTTGGATGTGTCATTTTTATGTCATGCATTTGTCATAATTAGATTATTTTAAGAATTTTTTCGACGACAATCTGCATATCCTTCGTGTCACATACCCTGTCATGCAGTATCTGCGCGCCATTCAGCTCTTCCACTGCTTTTGGAATCTCAGTTCCCGACACCCTTGACAGCAGCTTCGCCTGCTCATAATCATCCTTGGATATTTCGTCCCGGCCGATTGCCCGAAGGACACTTTCCGCAAATTTATACGGACTTGCGGTGGATACGATCACACTCTTCGTCACATCCTGTGATGCCATGGCATATCTGTAATATACACTGGAGGCGACTGCGGTATGGGTGTCAATGACATAACCATTCTCTTTATATTCTCTTTGGATTGCTTCCTCTGTCTCGGAAACGGTTGCATAGCCACCAAGGAAATCCTTAAGGTTCTCTCTCATACTCTCCGTAATTTCATAAGCTCCTCTGGAGGTTAAGGCGTTCATCAGCTCTGCGGTCTTCCCGGAATCACTATCCGCAATATGATAGATCAGGCGCTCCAGGTTACTGGACACCAGAATATCCATGGATGGCGAAGTAGTCAGGATGAAATCCCTGTTTTTATCATAAATACCGGTGGAGAAGAAGTCATAAAGCACTTTATTCTCATTAGAAGCACAGATCAGCTTATTCACCGGAAGTCCCATTCTCTTAGCATAATAGGCCGCAAGAATATTGCCGAAATTGCCTGTCGGCACGACAAAATTAACTTTTTCTCCCTCTGTTACCTGTTTCTTCCTATATAATGACGCATATGTATATACATAATACACAATCTGAGGGACTAATCTGCCGATATTGATCGAATTTGCCGAGGAGAACAGATAGCCCGCTTTCTTCAGTTCCTCAGCCAGCTCTCTGTTGCCGAACATGTTCTTAACACCGGTCTGGGCATCATCAAAATTGCCGCGGATCCCTATTACAGAGGTGTTCCTTCCTCGCTGCGTTACCATCTGCTTCTCCTGGACAGAGCTGACCCCATCCTTCGGATAGAAGACGATGATGCTGGTCCCTTCCACATCTGCGAAGCCGGCCAGGGCTGCCTTACCGGTATCTCCCGAGGTGGCTGTCAGAATAACGATCTCTTCTGTGACCTTATTCTTCTTGGCCGCTTTCGTAAGCAGGTGCGGCAGAATGGACAAAGCCATATCCTTGAAGGCAATGGTTGCTCCGTGGAACAGCTCAAGATAAAAGGTATTTCCCGCCTTATATAGCGGAGCAATCTCTGGTGTATCAAATTTCTCATCATATGCCTTCGCGATGCAATCCTTAAGCTCGTCCTCGGTATAGTCCGTAAGGAACAGCTTCATCACCTCATAGGCAAGCTCCCGGTAATCCATGGCTGAGAGCTCCTCCATCGATTTCGTCAGTAACGGTATGGTCTCCGGAACAAATAATCCGCCATCCGGTGATAATCCTTGTAATACTGCCTGGGATGCAGTAACCCTGCTCCTCCCGTCCCTTGTACTTTGATACATTAGGTTCATCGTTTCATACCCCTTTGTTTTATTTTAGCTTATGGCAAATATAACATATAACAACTTTCAGTACAATAGTGTTTATGAAGGAAGGCCGGCTCAACGCCTTGCCTGCATAAAAATAGCGTAGCAGCCATAAAACTGCTACGCTTAAAAAGTCTAACTCTGTGGGGTCACTTCATGAGCCGGTCCTTTTTATCATAGTGTCAGGAAACGTATTATCTGGTTTCTGCCTGACAACTATTTATGCTTATAAAACTCATGTCCACCGTGCTTAAACAGCCATTCCAGATTATCGTCAAACCATCTGGCGCTGCTTTTCTTCGTCCTTTTGCGAGCCATGAAGTATAATGCTCCTTCGGAATAATCCTCGCCCTCAAGCGCTCTCTTTACCGCTTCCTCTGTCTTTTCAGACACCTCGACAGACCAGTATCTTTTATCCGAGATTGGTGAAAACTGATACTCATCTCCCGACCTCTGGAAGATCACATCCTCAACCGTATCGGGAAATTCTTCGTCCGCCATCCGGTTCATTATGACATTAGCAACAAGGATACGGCCTACCATATCTTCGCCTGTCGCCTCCGCTTCCACTATCCGCTCCAGCATACCTATCTCCTTTTTGGTCAGGGACACTGTCTTCTTATTGCCTCCGGAAGACACGGATAAGCTCTCTACAACCTCCTCAGGGACTTCATCGGCTCCCAACTCGATTGCTTGAGAAGCACCGGGCTCCTCCATGCTCATCATTACTGTGTTGTATTCTTCATTATTCATCGCAGTGCCCAGCAGCCAGTTCGTATCATCCGATACCTGAACTACCGGTGCTGTTTCCTTAGCCGCGACGTTCGTAAGACCATAAGGATTAACAATTGCATTGTTTGTGACCGAATTAGCAACATCCTTCGTATCACCATAGGTTGCTTCGTAAGAATGATCGTTTATCTTTTCTGCCTTAGACTTGGATCCATAGAATACATCCGATCCTAAGAATAATAAGACAGCAGACAGTACATAGGCAGTAGCCACCATGAAAAAGCCATGCTGTGCTTCATGCATTTTATTCTTTTGAAGAAACGAATTTATCATTGACATAATTCTTTCCTCTACTTTCTGTTGTTTGGTATTATTTGGTTCTCTAGGTAATGCTATCCTGCATTATAAGTCAATGCATTTTTTAGTGTCAACTAGACAGATTCATTTTCGTTAATAACAACGAATCTTGTTTAACATTTTTTTCCTTTCAATGTTAATTGTTACAATGCGTCCCTGGATTATTTTCCAGTCTTTGTCTATATTATACAAGATAATTTTAACAAATTATTAAGTATATATTAAATATTTTACGCCTGTTCCTGCCTCTTTATGCATTTTCTACCGCTATAGTACGTATTTTAGCCTGTTTCGCGTTCTGTAGTCCCGGAAAGGCATGTAACATTTTGTTAATAATTGTATACAACCATTGCAGTTGCGGTCGAAATTTGTTATGATTATCAATAGATATTTAGGGGGTGACGGGTGGTATGATGCAGGGTGTTTACAGAGCTGTAAAGAAGAATGGACAGGAGTATTTCAGATCCTCTGTTACCTATATGGGAAAACATATCAGCCTCGGAAGCTATCTAAAGGAAGGGGAAGCTCATAAGGCTTATCGGCTGGCTTTAGAAATCCTCTCAGATCACTCACCGCTAACCCTTCAGGATTATCCTGACCGGTGTATCCTATCCTTCCATAAGTGGACTGTTCTCCATAATTTCAGGGACCATAGGATTTATTTTAAGAATCCGATTTATCTTAAGAAGAAGTATTTTCTCTATTATCTTGATAAGAATACCCCGTTAAGGTTTGATGTGGATGACCTGTTTTATTATGCCCATCATAAAATCATGAGGCGGGGTGGACATCTCTTTGTATCTGATTACGGGATGCAGGTCAGCCTCCTGTCACGCTACGGAATTAAGAACTATTCGGTCCCGGGAAGGGATTATGTTTTTATGAATGGGGACCCTACTGATTTCAGATATGCGAATATCGGGATAATAAATCATTATCACGGAGTAACCAGGGTTAACCGCAAGGGCTATCCGGTCTATCTGGCGAAAATTCATATCAACGGTGACTTTCTGGTTGGCAGATACCATACGGAGGAAGAGGCAGCCATCGCTTATAATAAGGCTGCTATTGTATTAAGAGATAGGGGAATTACTAAGA
>JAEZHX010000164.1 GCA_023436765.1 Bacillota bacterium | reverse complement strand
AATATGAATACGGTGGACGATCCAAGTGCAGTCAAAAACCAGGTAAACAGTGTTGCAATTAACGCCTGGGTGATCGGGTTAAGATCTGATAGCCAATCCATAATTCTCCTCCTGCTCCAACTATATCTTTATCATTTTATACCATTGTAACATGAATAAAGAAAAAAGCAATATCAATAATCGTTCCTATAATGATAAACAAGAAAAAGTATTTTACTCGTTTTATCCTTTGCTTAGAATTTGCTATACTTATCTATCTTATCCAGAACCCTTTCCTTCTCTTTACCCTCCAGTGGTGTCGGCTGATAGTTATTCCGATCTTTCACGGAGGAAATAGAGCAAGGGATTACTTCTTTCTCTTCGCTTACCAGTTTTCCATTAGTAAAATGGAATTTGTGAACATATACCATACTGTCCTTATCTGAGGGATTCTTATTCCCACCGAAGGAGAAATTCCCAAGACTGTATACGATTTGTTTCCCTTTATACTCTTCAATTCCCTGTAGGACGTGAGGATGGCTTCCTAAGACAAGATCCGCTCCATGATCGATCGAGTAATGTGCCAACTCCTTCTGAACAGAATATGGGTAATAATCTCTTTCTATACCCCAGTGGAACATCACAATTACGATATCAGCTCCTTCCGTTTTCAGCTCCTCGATCTTACGTCGTATTTCTTCCTTCTTATCCGCAGTCGCTTCCCAGCTTACAAAACCTGCCATTCCAATCTTAATCCCCCTGACCTCCTGCATATAGATATATTCGTAACCGAAGTATCCGATTCCGGCCTTCTCCAGAGTCTTCAGGGTATCCGAATAGCCCCTTTCCAGATAGTCACGGGTGTGGTTATTCGCAATACTAACTACTTCAATATCTCCCTGCTTCAGGATTTCCACATAGGATGGGTCCGCCTTAAAACGGAACTTTTTCTCGGCAGGCTGTTCTGCATTGGTCAGTGTTGTCTCAAGATTTACAATTGTGATATCATCCTGTTCAAAGATATCCTTCACATTACGGAAAAAATAACCATAATCCTTTCCCTGGCGCTCTAATTCATGATCAAAGCTGTTCTCATACCCATACTCTATATCACGGCCCAGAGTAACGTCCCCTGCCGCACTAATGGTGATGGTATCTGATCCCTTTTGCACTTCCTCCGTATCCGCGTTCTGGTCACCGGCTTCAGGGTTGTCAGAAGCCTCCTGTTTCCCCGTTCCCGCTCCGGCCTCTCCGGCCACAGGACCTGTGACTTCTTGCTGGACGATCTGCCCGCTGCCATCCGATCCCTCGGAGGGCTCCATCAGATTACCGGCTCCCCCTTCAGCTTGACCCATTGTCTCTTCCTTTTCCGGATCGGTCCCTGAGGTCTGATTCTGCTTTGCCCCATTCAAGGTCTCCTTCGCCCCTATGGTATGAAAGGAAGTGTCCCCCTTCAGGATAACAAACAGGAATATGGCTGCTACTGCTACTATCTCAAATCCAAGGATTATTCTCAGAGTATTCTTTCTCTTCTGATTTCTCTTCAATTCCAGCCTCACTTTCAAGCCCTATTTCGGGCGCTCACTTATGCCTACTGCCTCATTATAATTCAAATTACGATAATTTTCTACTCTTTTCCCTCTGTGAATCATTACCTCGCAAAAAAATCCCTTCTGTTACCCTGTCAAACGGCCGGGCTTACAGAAGGGATGATAGCATCCTTATCGTATTTATTGCCAATTCAATCTACTTATTGTCTAATTCCGATCTATGATTAATCTTGTTACAATTTCACTGCATCTGGCCAGCTCATCCACCGAGGTATATTCCTGACAGGAATGAACCTTGTTCATTCCACAGGCAAGCACAATTCCAGTAATACCGTTCCTGACATAATTATTATTATCGCTGCCTCCGAAGGTTGGAATTAATCTGACCGGCAGCTCCAGCGCAGTACACGCCCTCTCAAATCTCTTTATTACCGGATGGTCCGGGTTCACCTCATAGGCATAGCAGCCGAAGGAGGTTTCAAATTCACATACTGCACCGTATTTCAAGGCAGCTTCCCTGATACGCTTTTCCACCTTCTCAGCTTCAGCGACGCTAGTTTCGTGCTTCAGGCTTCGTACCTCACCCTTTAGGATGCATTGCTCCGATACGATATTCCTTGCAATACCTCCCTCAATCTGTCCGATGTTCACTGTGGTATAGGGGTCAATTCTTCCCTGTTTCACATCGGAAATGGCTTCGGCCGCTATCGCAATGGCGTTAATTCCCTGTTCCGGTGCAAATCCCGCATGGGATGCTTTTCCTATGATTTTAGCAGTAAAGGAGACCAGGGTGGGTGCCTGAATGGCTGCTGTACCGACCGTCCCATCCAGATCGAGGACATAGGCTTCCTTGGCCTTAATGCGGCTGTAATCAAAGAGGCTGCTGCCCAGGATATATACCTCTTCTGCAATCGGAAACAGGAGCTCAATGCTTCTATGGGGAAGCTGTCGTTCCTTCACTGTCCTGACAGCCTCCAGAATCGCAGCTATTCCGGACAGGTCATCCGCACCCAATACGGTACTTCCGTCACTATTGATCGTTCCGTCCTCCTGTACCACAGCTTTTTTATGGATACCGGGTTCCACCGTATCCAAATGGGCAGAGAGCAGAATCGGGTCTCCTTCCAGCTCTCCCTCCAGGCTGGCGTACAGATTACCGCAATTTCCTCCGCAAAGCTTACCTGCCTTATCCTCCTCCACCTCAAAGCCCAGTTCTCTTAAAAGTCCGGTAAGTTCATCTGCCATAGCTCTTTCCCGATACGATACGGAATCTATGGAAACCAGTCTGCAGAATTCCTCCTTGAGTCTTATCCTGTTTACCATCTATTATCCTCCCTATTCCCAATAGCCTAGATGATTTCCTGTTTTAACGCGTCAATGATATTTTCCTTCTTGACCTTTCTGGCTGCATACAGCATGGCGGTGCCAACCAGAAGGAATACGGAAACGATTACGATCATAATACTTTTCACAGGCACTATAAACTGGAAATCGAACTTTCTCATCAACGTGTTGTGAATCAGGTACATTGCGGCAAAGCTCAGAGGCA
>JAEZHX010000108.1 GCA_023436765.1 Bacillota bacterium | reverse complement strand
CCATATGATGCTTGACACCCTTGATTTCCTGATAGTCTTCGTGGCCCTTCCCCGCAATTACGATGACATCCCCATCCTCAGCATGCTCGATGCAGTAGCGGATGGCTTCTTTCCGGTCAAGGATATCAACATATTTTCCGGGTCCTCTCTTTACCCCTACGAGAATATCATTGAGGATATCCTGAGGTTCCTCAAAACGGGGATTATCCGAGGTTACCACCGTCAGATCTGCCAGGTTGGAGGAGATTTCTCCCATCTCAAACCTGCGGTCCCTGGAGCGGTTACCGCCACAGCCGAACATGCAGACCAGCCGCTTCGGTTTGTACTCCTTCAGTGTGGACAATAGGCTCTTTAGACTCATAGCATTATGTGCATAATCGATCATTACGGTATAGCGGTCGGAGACGGGTACCAGTTCCACCCTTCCCCTCACCCTGACATTCTGAAGAGCATTCAGGATCCGGTCGGGAGTTACACTAAAATGTCTGCAAAGGGCAATTGCACAAAGTGAGTTATATACACTGAATTTACCGGGGATATCAACCTCCACATCCATCTCCATCAGACCGCTTACATGATAGGATACTCCCAGTGCCCCTGCTTTCTGTAGCAGCTTTACCTCTGTCGCACGGATATCAGCCTTTTCCGAGAAGCCAAAGGTTTCTATGGTGCAGGTATGACCTTTGATCATTTCCTCTGCATGGGTGTCGTCAATATTGATCAATCCAGCCTTGCACTGCTTGAACAGCTTGCTCTTGCAGCTTAAATAATCGTCAAAATCCTTATGTTCATTTCCGCCGATATGATCAGGTTCTATATTTGTAAAGATCCCATAATCGAAGGTAAACCCATCCATCCGGTGCAGCATGAGTCCCTGGGAGGATGCCTCCATGACCACGCAGCTACAGCCCGCCTCAACCATTTTGGCAAAGGACTGTTGAATGATATAGGATTCGGGAGTTGTATTATTCGCAGGTATCACTTCCTCCCCAATGACGGTTTCAATCGTACCGATCAGTCCGGTTTTTATTCCTGTATGCTCCAAAATGGACTGAATCATATAGGTGGTAGTGGTTTTTCCCTTCGTCCCTGTGATACCAATCGTCGTAAGCTTCTCGGCAGGATGGCCGAAATAAGCTGCTGCCATATTTGCCAGGGCTATTCTCGTATCAGCGACTCTGACTACTGTTATATTCTCAGGATTGAGGACTTCCTTCTCTGTAATGATGGCGGCTGCCCCTTTTGCTTCAACCTCCCCGATATAATCATGCCCATCAGAAACTGCTCCGGTGATGCACACGAATACACATCCCTTGGATGCCTTTCTGGAATCATACACTAAATCTGTGACAGAAATATGAATATCTCCCTTTACGCAGTTATATTCTATCCGTTCTAACAAATAATCCAGCTTCAAAACCAAATCCTCCTTTAAGATGAATCGATTACTATATTATATTTTACGTAAAATATCCTATGAATTATTGATGCTGTGAGGTTTCAGCAATATTGCAGGAAGGCGGATTCAACCCCATTATGATATTTTTCCTATCTATCATTATAGGTTAAATTTTATTTTTGTAAAGAAAAAGATCGTATAGAGACCGTGGTCTTAAGCGGGTATTCCCATTCTATCAGGCAAAAAAAGTCTGCTCCCTGGCTTCTATATGCCGTTTGAAGCAGACTAGCTTTCATTAACATTAGGATGTACAATTACCGGGTTCTGCAGCTCTTGTCTAAATGAGCTAGTAGGTAGTATCACTGGCTCAAATCAACATATCCTGCCTCCGGCAGCTTCTCGTGAATAATATCTGCTGCCAGATTAAGATAACTGCCGCAATGGTTCAGAATGATAGCATCACTGGTGACCACATTATTTAACCCCTTAAGCAGTGCATCCACATGTCCGGAGAGTTCGACAGATACCTCAAATGGATATGGCTCCAACTGTTCAAAAATCCTGGTCTTCAGCCTGCCCGTATTGGAAACAGGAGCATCTAGGTAGAAGGTAACCCTGCTCACTCCCAACCCGGTCAGCTTCTCTCCGATCAGTTCGATTGCCCGATCCGTCTTATCGATCAGCCGATAAGTGCCCCTGAGTCCTGCCAGGTCACGGATGGTCCGGTCCATGCAGCGGATCAGAGTAGAGCCGGATAGGGCTACCTCCAGCGTTATGATCAGGTTCAGTCCATCGATGAAGACCTCCTGACCTTTGACCCCATCCTCCTTAAGCTTATTCAGCCGCATCGCCACAACATCCCGTTCAGCTGTTGCCCGTACGATGGCAAGCCTCTGGCGCTCACTTAGCATATAATGGTTTCCGACAAAGGTGGAGGCACTCTTGATCGGATAGCCTCGCTCCAAAAGATAAAGGATCTCCTGCTGTGCTCTGCGCAAAAGGGGCAGCTTGTCGGGAGCGAACTGTTCCCGGTCGGTATCGATATATCCCCGTCTGACTGCACTGTTCATGATTGCCTCCTAAAGTCTATTCACTATTCCGTGTCATCACTATCCAGCAAGATAATAGGTGTTTTTTTTGTAGAGAGATCTTGGGCATCCCAAGCATTTGTCTCATTATCAATCGGTGATAATATACATGTACTGAAATCATAATTCTCAGTTTGTACTTCAATATATTTTCTTAGATCACTTACTATCGCCTCTGCATTAGGCACTACCTCTCTATCAGGCATTGGCTTAGATTTTTGATCCTTTTTGAATATATCGGTAGCATAAGATTTATCGTCCTTATGAAGCAGATTTAAATCCTGTGTTACTTCCTGAAATGACTGATACCTATCATTTGGCTCAAACATAATGCATTTACTGATAATATCATCTAATGCTCTTGATACCTTGGGATTAGCATCTCTAACAGAAACATTTTTTTCGAGTTCATAAGAATTCACGCCGGTAAGCATTTGAAACATGGTCTTACCAAATCCATAAATATCAGTTCTCTTATCACTTTGTCCCATATTCTTATACCAACCATATTGCTCAGGCGCTGCAAAGCCATGGGAACCAATATTTAATTCATCTTTCATGACAGAAGGATCATATACTTTTGCAATATGGAAATCTATCATATACAGTTTATTGGATGAGTCAATTAATAGATTGCCTGGTTTTATATCTCTGACGATAATTGGATGATCTGACTCATGTAAATAATTCATAATATCGCATATTTGTTTCGCCCAGGAAATCACTACGGTCTCATCCTGTGCACCGTTTTTATCAACGATTGATGCTAATGATACTCCTTCAATATAATCCATTACAAAACCTATCAAAGAATCAGTATTTATAAAATCAAGGACTCTTGGTATACCAGAATGCCTTAGTTTTTTCAGTATATTCATTTCATTCATGATTGACTGAACATAAACACTGTTACTCAAGGTAGAATTCTTATTGATCTCTTTAATAGCACACAGTGAATCCAAGTATTTATCATGCGCCAGAAGAACTCTTGACATTCCGCCTTGTCCTAGCATCCTTACAATTTCATAACGATTCTGCTGAGAACTATCCGCTAATACTTTTTCAGAAGGCTTGTTTTCATTTTTAATATTCATAGGGATAATTCTAACCAATTTCGAAAAAAACTTTTGAATATCCGCATACTTATATTTATGAATCGCCTGTATCAGGTTAAGGCGCATACTCATTCCGTCAGATAATTGTGTCTCTTCTATGTAGATAACCACCATATTTTTTTCTAAATTTAATGCAAAATTAATTTCTTGTCTGACGTTCTGTGATTTCATTGCATTATTAGAAACAAACACAATAAACAAAGAACAGTTTTTAATATGCTTTGCTATTTCCTCAGGCCATTCGGTTCCCGGATCAATTCCCGAGTCGTACCATATTCTATACCCATCATTATATAGGTCTTCAATAACATCCATAATGATGCTTTTATCTTTATGGGAATAGCTCACGAATATGTATGGATCGGTTCCCTCATAGGCACTAATTTTATCATGATTCATTCCAATTATCTCCTTTACCATCCTGATTTATCATGTTCACCTGTATGCTTATTTTCTTACTTTTTTCTGACTAATTCATATCCCAAAGCTTGAATTGTTTTTAAAACTTCTCTGGCCATAATTCTATCATATTCCTTCTCTGAATCCGGTAAATGATCATATGCAGTTAAGCATGGATGCTTTTTAGATACATCATCCCGCTTCTCTCCATAGGTCCACCCATCTTTCATACGTTGCTTTGCCCATAGATCGTGATTGTTTTCTGCAAGCCTCTCTATCAGTTCACCTATCTCTATTGAAAGTTCTATATTTGTTGTATCTATCGGTTTTGGTTCGTACATAATTTCACCTCCTATTTTGGCATTTCGGGAGTACGCTCCTTAAATAACCCTACCCATTCCCCATTTTCATTTAGCGCCTCGATCCCTACCTCAAAGAATAATTTTTTCATTTTTTCCTTCATTATTTTTTCTTCATTACTATAATTCATTTTTATTCTCTCATATTCATGGACTGCCAAAGAATAAACCATTCTCATCCACGAATAATTAGTTGAGAGCTTTTCGTATGCCATTAATTCAGAATATACTGTTATCATTGCAACAATAACCGGCATAAATCCAATCAGAAAAGTACCCCATCTATGAAGAATATCTGTTAATTCCTTATTTGTTACTGAGTCACTGAACATTAGTACAATATAATTCACTAATATGAATACTGTTATGACGAACGCTGTTAAGTAAATGATTTTGGAAAGTAATTTACTATTATTGTGTCTCTTCTCTTTCACTGGCGCTTTCTTTACAAAATAATCTCTTTGATCCTGCAACCATAATTTATAAACGTCATCAAACCCTCTTGATAACAATAACTTCTTTTGTGATGGGTTACGGGTTACGTCATATATCATCGAAACATTTTTTATCGCTACTTTTATCCATTCGTTAATACTTTTTTGATTCGTGAGATAATATTCTGAGACCTTTTTATCCAAACCACCCATAGACCAGAATACTTGCACCCTAAGTGCTTCTGATATCCCCCTATACTCAAGATACTTTTCATGATACCTTGCTTTCTTAACTCTTAATAGATAAAAGCCCGTCCCATAGAGATAAAGAAAAGTATAGGATACAAGAAACCCTATATTATTTATTGGCCCCGAATAAAGATTAAATGACAGCATAGCGAGCAGTGCTATACCGATAAGAAAAACACTTTGTCGATAGCGTTTCTTTTGATAATGCAGCGACAAAGCATCTGATATCAAATAACAATTTACCACTCTGTTTATTTCGCAATCATAGCCCTTCTTATCATTCTGCTGGTGTTGATATCTTTTAAAGTTTTTAGAAATATCATCGTTATAATGATTTAACCGATCTAATATTTCTTCATATACCGGTCGACGTGCTTTGTTGCTTCTCTTCTCTTCCTTCACAAACCGGTCAATTACTCTGTTTCTACACATGCCATTTGACGCAATTACACTGTAATCATTTTTTGAATAGTCAATTGGATATTCTGGAAAGATAGGTCCAATCATCTCTTCTCCACCAACAACATAATCAGATGATTTTCTTTGGGCTTTTATCCAGTAAACAGGGCCAAATTCTCTTTTGGCCAGATAGCTGCTTTCCCCTTTGTATTCATCCTCTATTCCAAAGAAACGCATTCTAAGTATATGATAGGTGCCACCATGTTTGAAATTATAATATGAGCACCTGCCGCTTGAAGCAGCACATCCAATCCCTAATTGATTTACCCGCCTGAATAAACATTCTTTTCTTTCTAACTCTTCTGCTCCATTCCAAACTGCAATCAGAATCTGAGTATGTAATACGATATATGCCCCCATATTGGCAAATAGCTTTGCTTGCTTTTCTTCCTTCGATTCTGTACCCTGAACAATATCCGGATTCAATAATGGTACCTGCAAACAACCAATCGCTTTCTTTTTTAGCTGATCATACTCCTGAATCGATTCCTCACTCGTAAATGTAGTCAGATACTCTTTCTCATCCATGGGTAGTATTAATGAATACTTTATACTTTCGTTTCGGATTTTATTTATCGCCTTAGCTGCAGCCCTGTCAGCTCCCTCAGCTAATGGAGTTAAGAGAATAATCGGAGATTCTGCATATTTTAATTTAACCTCATATATTATCTTAGTAATCAGTGAAATAATATGTTCTTCCTCAACTATATCACGATGTCCGGTAATCCCTATAAAAATCGGAGTTTTATAGTCATCAATTTGATTGGAATTAATATACATCAAAAAATCTCCTTCATTGCACTCTTCTCTAGTAATCTAACTTCCTATCTATTTACTATTATACCATTATTTCGCATTTTTAGACATAAAATATTTCTATTTTATCTTCATGACACTGCCATCTGTAGCTATAGTTACAGCACCATTATTCTTTGTGATAAACACTTCACTTCCTACTTTTTTTAACCTCTCCAAAAGCTCCGGATGTGGATGCTGATACCTGTTCGTCTCGCTGCAGGAAATCAAGGAATATTCCGGTTTGATCAGTGTAAGAAAATCCTCATAAGTAGAATTCCTGGATCCATGATGGGAAACCTTCAGAACATCATAGTCGGACAGATACATATCCCCTGAAGCCTGGCTCTCCGTCATCAGCTTCTCCATCACCAGCTTCTCTCCGTCCCGCTCCAGATCTCCGGTCAACAAGAGATCAAACTCTCCAAAGGTGACACTTAAGACTGTAGAATAGGAATTGCTTGAGGAGAATTCATAGTCTTCTTCCGGGTGCAGACACTCTATCCGTAAGTCTCCATCCAAGATTTCATCTCCAGAATTGATATATAGAACCTTGATGCCGCAGCTCAGAGCCAGCTGCTCCAGATCCAGATAGGCCTTCTCTGCAGCCAGTCTGTCCTTAGGTATTGCAGCCCCTTGCTTGAATCGATTAGTATTAGGGTTATCATCGTAGGGTATTATGTTCCTGCTCTGTATCTCTATTCCCGGCAGGGCAAGGTGCCTGATCTTAATCTTTTCCCCCTCCATCAGTTCCTTCAGACCGTTCACATGATCCTCATCTGCATGAGTGACTATGGCATAATCGATACACTCCTCACCGGTAGACAACAAATAGGGCTGTAGCCGGTTTTTTCCCACCTGATAGACATCAGAGCTTCCCCCATCGATCAGATAGGTCGTTCCCGTTTCGTTCTTAAGGATGATGGCATCCCCCTGGCCGACATCCAGCATTGTCATGGATAACCCGTGGCTTCTCTCCGGTAAAAGCAGTATCATCACTGCAAGTACCGGCAGAAGGAGGAGACGTTTCCGCTGATATCTTCCTGCTGCCCATAAAAAGTATGCTAGCAGCAATAGGTAGATTAGTACCCCGAGCCTATCCGGTTTCCCGGTCGTATAGAGATGTCCTGGAAGACTGCTGCCCAGCCGGCATACTCCTTCGATGACACCGAGTATCCCATTTGCTCCTCCGATCAGAAACACGCCTAAGGGCATACTGAATAATCCTATGATACCGGCCGCAATGGCAGATAGCATAAGCGCTGTCATCATAGGCAGAATCAGAAGATTGATGATCACACTGTACACCGGAATTTGATAAAAGAACCATAGAATCAG
>JAEZHX010000102.1 GCA_023436765.1 Bacillota bacterium | reverse complement strand
GTGCCAACCAGAAGGAATACGGAAACGATTACGATCATAATACTTTTCACAGGCACTATAAACTGGAAATCGAACTTTCTCATCAACGTGTTGTGAATCAGGTACATTGCGGCAAAGCTCAGAGGCAGTCCATAGATCAGGGACTTAATGCCATAAAAGATACTCTCGTAATTCAACATGATACTGAAACCCTTAGGTGTAATACCAACCGATTTCAGCATTGCAAATTCCCTCTTCCTGAGCGCAATACTGGTGGATACCGTATTCAGGATATTAGCCGCGCAAATAATGGTTATTAATATAATAAACGCATAGGTGAAGACCGAAAGCAGTAATATGAGGTTTTCCTCTGTCTGTCGGTAGCTAAACACATTCATGATATCAACTTTACTGATTCCAACCTGACTCTGGATGTTCTCGATATTCTCCTGCAGCTTTAGTGGATCCTTACTCTTTAAGAAAATCTGAGTTCTTACTCTGTCATGGAGGTCCGAACCTTCGGAGATCCGTTCAAAGACAGCTTCGGACAACAGGATATGGAAGTTTGGATACTTTCCATGGGGCTGGAGTCCCATGGGCATGACCCCGGTTAACGCGGCTACCTTTATTGGCTTCAGGGCCATGAGCTTATCCGTGTCCAGCGACTGAAATGACAGCTCCAGTTCATCTCCCAGTACGGATTTTACTGCTCTCGCTTCCACATACTTACCACGCTCATGATCCGCATATTTGATCTGGTCGATTACCACAGCACGGTTCTCCTCTGAAGACAAAGCTAAGGCCTCCTCAATACCGGCTTCCTTCGCATACTCCTGCAGAGGCTCCTGACTGAGCATATTCATCGTAATCGTATAACGAAATTTACCTCCTACGATCATCGAAGGCATACTCTCCAACAGATAATCAGCAGTTTTCTCCACAGGTATCCAGGTGGTAACATCTATGCTGTTGATTACAGAAGCTTCTGTAATCCCCTCCAGAGAAGTAATTTTATTGACAATATCAGCTTTCTCTGAGGTGGTTTCCCCATTCACCTCTGCCATGATATCATAATTAATCCCATCCTCCGTAAGATATAAGGACTTCTTCAGGTTTTGAGTAAAGGAGGATACTACTAGAAATAATATCATGCTGATCATCAGTGAAAATACGGTCGCTTGATACCTCTTCTTATTCCGTTTCAGATTCTTAAGACCAAGCTCACCCTCAATACCGAAGATTTTTCTGGTCAGCTTCCAGGTTCTCACCTGTCTTCTGGTTACCTTCACGTCCGAAGTCTGGCGGATCGCATCAATGGCTGAGACATTAGAGGCTCTTCTGGCCGGAATATAGGTGGATATAAAAATTGTACCGGCAGAAACCAGCAAGGCAACCAAAATGGAATATGGATGGAAGACTACCCTAAGGCCACTATCCACTTCCATCGCATTGGTTAAAATCGGATTAATGCATACAAACGTTATCCCGAGTCCGAGATGCCCGGCCGCTATTCCAATCGGAATACTGATTGCTCCGATGATAGCTCCTTCAAAGAATACCGAATTCCTCTTCTGCTTCTTCGTTGCCCCGACACTGGACATCATACCAAGATGCCTCGAACGCTCTGAGACAGAGATTGCGAAGGCATTGTAAATTAGGGATACCGATCCAATCGTAATAATTCCCATGATGATGGCGGATAACGTAAACAGCATTCCCCTTACTGTATCATCCTTGATGGCACCATAGGTTCTCAGCAGCTGATCATTAAATCGATAAGAGCTGAGCCCATGCTCTGCAGCGAAACGATCTGCCTCCCCGAACAGCTTCTGTTTGATATCCTTTACCTTAACATATACATCGAAGGTTTCCTCTTCCGATACTGTTGTAGCATCAAAATAAGTCAAAGCAGTATATCCGGGAGACCAGGTATACTCCCAGGCAGGTCGCTCAATGATTCCCACAATGGTATACTTTCTTTTCATATCCTCAGTGAGATATTCTGCGACCTTTCCCTCGTTCCGAACCAGGGAATATTCCTGGAGCATCGCTTCCATCCCCTCAGTCTCCTCTGTGTCTTTTGTCGGGTTACGCTGACCTATTGTCAGATCCAGCACATCTCCCACGACATAATTCACCTTCGCATTGGTAAGTACAGCCTCCGATATCACAAGCTCTCCGGGCTTTTCCGGCAGTCTGCCTTCCTTTAATTCTATCGGAAAATTTGCTAAGCTCTCCTGATTATACTCCTTGATAAAGAGATAGGGCTTATTCTGATTCTCGCTGGCAGGAAGATAGGAATAGCCGAGATCCCTGCTCATCATAGCAACCTTCGTTCCGTCATCCTCCCGGATAGCACTTAGCTGCTCCCGGTTCACATCCATATATAATACATGCCATTCTCCATCCATAGCGATGGTTTCCCGCCGCATCAAATCCATAAAGCAGAGGGCAAGCAGCGAAACCGCCGTAATCATAGCGGCCGAAATAATCGTTCCGATGATCGTGATGATGGTCCTCTTCCTATTCAGCTTCATCTGACGAAG
>JAEZHX010000011.1 GCA_023436765.1 Bacillota bacterium | reverse complement strand
TCATACATAAATATGAGAAGAGTGCCTCGGATACCATTGATGCCATCAGTAAATATATGAATTTGGGACTGAGCATGGTTGAGAAATCCTCCATGGAGATCATTCTGGATATTAATTTCAAAAAGTTTTTTGAATTAAGCTATGAAAAGGCAATCGACAACATTAAATCCTATGATGATATCCAGGACAGAATGTATCTGAATACGACCACAAACAAATTCATCTCGGGGATTCAACTGATTGGTGCCAATGGATTGGATATGTCAACCAATGTTGAAATCAAAAAGGATCTGTACCGTCCGATTATGGATTCCGATATCGGTAAGAAGTTCAAGGAGAAGAAAGCCCAATACCTGTGGCTGGGAGAGCATACTGAGCTTGACAAGATCATGGCAGACTCCGGTGAACCTTACAGTACGGATAGCTATGCCATGTCGATCATCCGTAAAATGAGTGACAGCAAGGGATTTATTATAATCGATGTGTCCACGCAGCAGATTCTGGATACATTCTCAGAATATGATCTGGGTAAAGGAAGTATCATGGGTTTTATCACCGGCGATGGCAGGGAGACTCTGGCAAATACGGAGGAAAACTCTATATTCTTAAATCTGCCTTATTATAAGGCGGCATTAGAAGCGGAAGAGCGAAACGGATACTCCTACGAGGATTATCAAGGGAAGGAATACTTATTCATTTACAGCAGATTCAATGGAATGGATGGTGCAATCTGTGCCCTAGTTCCGAAGAGTACGATTCTTGCGGAAGTGAAGGGACTCAAGAATATCAACCTGGCTTTCATTTTCGCTTCCTGCTTGATTGCTATTGTTATTGTATTTTTAATAACCCGAGGCATCAGCAAGGTAATTAATAATATGAACCGTTCCATTGCTAAGGCTGCGAAGGGCGATTTGACGACTCGGTTTGATACGAAGCGAAAGGATGAATTCCAGGTTCTGTCACAAGGTATCTCCGGTATGATATCGCATATGCGAACCTTAATCGGAGAGGTTAAGGAGGTAGGAGGTACGGTCAGCGGTTCTGCAGAGAGTCTGACCAATACCTCAAGCGAATTACTGGAGGCAACCAAGGGAATCTCAAGAACCATTGATGAGATTGGACAGGGTATTTCACAGCAGGTAGAGGATACCGAGCTGTGTCTGACACAGATGAGCAATCTGTCGGATCAGATTACCCAGGTATATAATAGTACAAATGAAATCGAACAGATTGCGGACAGTACCAAGAATGTAGCTTCAGAAGGCTTGCATATGATTGAGGAATTAAACCATAAAGCAAAGGCAACCTCCGAGATTACGCAGGATGTAATTCATAAGATTCAGGAATTTGAGGTTCAATCGAAGAAAATTGAGGGCTTTGTAAATCTGATCAACGAAATTGCATCCCAGACCAATCTACTATCCTTAAATGCCTCAATAGAAGCAGCAAGAGCAGGAGATGCCGGACGCGGCTTCGCTGTAGTAGCGGAAGAGATTAGAAAGCTGGCAGATCAGAGCATGAGCGCCGCCAACCAGATTCAAAGCACTGTAAAGGATATTGATATAAAGAATAAGGAGACTGTTAATACAGCCGGGAAAGCAGAAAATATCGTTGCTTCCCAAACTGAAGCACTTTATAAGACTGTCAGTGTGTTTGAGGATATCAGCAGTCATGTTAATAAACTGGCAACGAACCTAAATGATATTTTGAAACGGTTGAAGGAAATTGAAACTGCGAAGGACGATACGTTAAGTGCGATTCAGAATATATCAGCCGTATCTCAGCAGACAGCGGCTTCCTCTGAAGAGGTTAACTCTACAGCGATTCATCAGATCGATTCCGTAGAACGGCTAAGGGGAGCTGCAATTATACTGGAAGAGGATGCAAGAAAGCTGAAGGATGCTATCAGTATCTTCTTAATCAACTGATTGAATAGTATCAGCTAAAAGATTTCAGCAACAGAATAAGGAATCATGCGCTTCCTGAGTTGGTGTACCCTTTGATTAAATTTCTCAAAGGTTTTACCCTAATAACAGGAAGCGTATTTTAATGGAGGTGAAAGCTTCTTGATAAAAGATTTTACTCCATAAGAAGGATGTGATTTGGTCCAATTCAAAAAGAGTTACGGATTGACATTGTCTTGGAAATGAATTATAGTTTGTAATAAAGTGGAAGCAAATGGATGCCAACCTGGTTCAGGTAAGGCAAGGGAGAGACTCACGATGAAGAAATTAATATTGGTTATCTCGGTAATATTTTATCTTCTGTTATTACCGGCATGCTCCTCTGATAAAGTGGAGGAGATAATCGAAGACGGTAATCTGTCCTATCAGATGGATCTTAGCTTTGATCCTAAGGAACATACCATATCGGGAACAGAGACCGTAATGATAAGGAATACCTCGGAGGATGCCTGGGATCAGCTCAGCTTCCGTGATTATCCCAGTGACAAGAGGTTTCAGAAGAAGATTAATAGTGGCATAACAGAAATATCGGATATCAGCATCGTTTATTCTTCCGGAAAGAAAGTAAAAGGTACCTTTGCACGGGATAAGGAAGACGCTACTATATTGTTTTTCGCACTAGACCAGGAGCTAAAGCCGGGTGAACTTCTTAAACTGAGCTTTCGTTTTTGTACTTACATACCAAAAAATGATGACCGTTTCGGATATAGTAAGAACAGCCACTGCCTAGGGTATTTCTTCCCAATTCTGTCTGTTTATGAGGATGGGGACTGGATCAACCATCCGACCTTCCAGATGGGGGAGTGTGCGTATTCCGAATGTGCTGAATTTGATGTCAAGCTAGAGGTACCGGAGGGTTATACGGTTATTACAACCGGTGAGAGGGTTCCGGGTGAGGAGCTTATCTTCCGTGGTTCGAAGGTTCGGGATTTTACGATGGTAATCGGTAATAACTATGAGGTTGCTTCTGCTGATTGGAACGGAATTGAAGTTAATAGCTATTATATCCGTGGAAATGAAGAAGGCGGTAAGAAAATTCTTGAGGCGGCTATTGATTCTCTTGAGGCTTATAGCAAATACATCGGACCCTATCCCTATGCTTCCATTGATTATGCGGAGACCTCTTTTGGTGATGGAGCCTTAGGGATGGAATATCCACAACTGGTCATGATTATGGAAGGGCTTGAAGCCTATGACCAGAGGTATGGCACGGATTTAACCCGACTGGTTACCGCCCATGAGACAGCTCATCAATGGTTCTATGGCATCATAGGGAACGACCAGTATGCAGAGGCATGGATTGATGAGGGCTTTGCTACGTATCTGGAGAATGTTTTTTATGAGCATGTCGGGGAGCTGACCTTTGAAGACTTGGTCGGTAGGGAGGCTTTGCCGTTAACGTTCTCTGACAATCAAAGTCTGGGTGGAGAAGCACTGAATCAGAGTTATTCGGATTTTACCAACGCAAATATCTATGCAAATACGGTGTATTCCCGGGGAGGAGAATTTCTGATCACTCTCCGTGAAATCATGGGAGACGAGGATTTTTATGCTGCTGTCAGAGAGATCTATGAGAAATATCAGTTTGAGGAAGTAAAGACGGAGCAGATACTCGAGCTCTTTAGGAGCCATACGAAGGAAGATCTGAACGGTATCTTTGGTTATTATTTTATATTGGAGCCTTGAGGCAGTTCGCATAAGATTGCTCTTGACAAATAAACCGATAGGGCTTAAGATATCTGTTAATAGGCGTTGACGAAAAGGAGTACATAAAATCCTAAGCAAAGAGAGGGAATGGTTGGTGTAAGTTCCCGTGAAGATTTTATGGAAGCAGTTTCTGAGCTACGGACCGAACATCTGAGTATTTGATCAGTAGGCTTCGTCGGGTTCTGACCGTTATAACGGAG
>JAEZHX010000261.1 GCA_023436765.1 Bacillota bacterium | reverse complement strand
TATCTTCTACATTGGCATCCATAACAATCCCTCCTCCATTGTCAGATAATATCGCAATTAACATCCCCGCAAATGGATGCTTGTATTGTCAATTCATTATATTTGATACCCATCGAATCTATTCCTTCTTTATACAAGATTAGTAATCTTAAATAAAATATCCGGTATTTAATTGTTTTTCAGATATTTTACTGCAATCTGTGTTCTATGCTCCAACCCTGTTTTCTCAAGTATAGTACTAATGTGGTTTCTGACTGTTCCATTGGTCAGGAATAGTTTCTCCCCAATCTCCCTATTGGATAAGCCGTCCGCAATCAGCTTTACGATCTCCATCTCCCTGGGAGATAGCAGGAGCTCAAATACCTTACTTCCGCTGGCACCCGTAGATACTCTACCCCGTATAAAATCCAGGATATCAGCCTGGAACACCGTACCCCCACTGTTAATGACACGGATCGCTGACAGAATCCGCTCAGCAGGGCTGTTCTTAAGGATATAACCGTTCACTCCGGCTTTGAGGGCACGTAGAATTAGATCCGGTTCATCAAAGGTGGTCAGCAATAAAGGATTGGACAGCTTCAAAGCCATAATCTCTTCCGCTGCCTGGATTCCGTCCATCACCGGCATACGGATATCCAGCATCGCAACATCGGGCTGATAGCGTTTGGCAAGCTCTACAGCCTGGCAGCCATCCGAAGCAGCCTCCAAAAATTCCATATCCGCCTGAGTCTCAATGATCATTCTCAGACCTTCTCTGATGATGGCATCATCATCCGCAATTAATACTCTTATCATAGTAGCCATGCCTTTCTTTTAGCGCTAATATTACCTATCATAGATCCGATTCTTATATCCGTTAGGCACTGTCTCTTATAGAGTCAGCAGCTGTCAGTAAGTGAAGATATTCGTAACGCAGAAGCCATTCTCTCCCTTAGAGAAGAAGCACCTTCCCTTGGCATTTACGGTTCTCTCTTCAATCGCTTCCAGTCCTACATCCTTCTCGAAAGCTTCCTCCGATTTCCCATTATCCTTATATTCCACCTTTATCATTTTCTTAAATACTTCTATATTCAAGGCAAACTCCGTAGCATTTGAGTGCTTCAAAAGATTTGTCAGGCATTCCTTCAGGTTGTCATGGATACAGGACCATATCTCCAGTTGGATGTTGTTCAGATCTCCAGTAGTCCTTAACTGTACTGATTTATTATAGGTAACCTTGAATTCCTCCAGCATAGCAGTAACATCATTGATCCCTAGAAGATAACGATCTGCCCGTTCCTCTCTGAGGGCAGTTCGAATCTCATCAACTGCCTCCCGCAGGTTATTCACTGCTCTCTGTACATTATCCGCTGCTTTTTCCGGCTGATCCTTAATTACCAATAGGGCCGCCTCCAGCATAATGATACTGCCTGAAATCCCGTGACCGATCTGATCGTGGATCCGGGCAGCGATCCGGTTCCGCTCCTCTACAGAGGTCGTATATTTTAAGGTTTTCATCAGCCCTCTCAGATCCTTCAGCTTCTTATCCATCTCACTGATGATCTCCTTCTGGTTCTCATTTGATTCTCTGTAATCAGCCAGCTTGAGCAGCAGGAGCCTTGCCAGCAGGGTCAGAGCAACCAGATTGAGTGTGAGTGCAAAAGCCTCCTTTGTCGGAGTAAAGATTAGGATGGATAACAGCACTGACACAAATATAATCTGATAGAACATACTACGGTCTATCGTCAGATCGAATAAGTGAAGCATCAGCATCACATATAGCGGAAACAGGATATCCAGACCAATTACAAAGCAAGCAATAATACTTGCCATTACGAACATTAAAATGAATTTCTTCTTCCCCAGGATACGGTGAAGCAGAAGCTCTGTAATAAAAATGCAGGCAAAGCTAAGGGCCGATATGGTCCAGAAGATCATATCGGCTTTCTCGCTGCCTGCAATCAGAAGGGATGTGATCACCGCTGCCATTTTTGCTAATAAATAAAGGAATGGTTTATCAATCATAACGGACTCCCTATGACTGTGAATCAGTATCGTTCAAGTGTGTTCCATCATACATGCTTTCTTCCTGTCAAGTGAAATGCTTACCGGTTTATCTTGCTGTTTTTTGATTCTGTGAAAACATCACTGCTCCGATTAAGAAGGTTAAAAGCGTAAACAGAGCAAGAATGATGATATTCGGCCATACATTCGCATTTTGATCAGCCTGCAGCGACTTTAGTGTCTCCATAAACCAGTACTGAGGTAGTATCTTTGCCAGATTCTGAAGGCTTTCGGGTGCCATATCCAAAGGAAAATATGCTCCTCCCAGGATGCAGCCGATGGTGGAAAAACCCATGCTGGCTGCCCCTACTGCTGCTTTGGATTTTACCCAAAGTGCAATGGCTATGGCAAAGCAAACCGTAAAAAGCGAGAATAAGAACATCATGAATATCAGGAGGCCTAAGGGAAATCCGATGTCTATTCCGACAATCCAGATATATCCGCCGTATATCACCAGCTCTACCAGACAGACAAGCATACCGAAAATTCCTGTACCGAGAATATACTGCACCGGTTTCACCGGTGAAATCTTCACTCTCTGAAAGACTCCCGATAGGTGGTCCTCCACCACGATAAACGATATGATAATACTCAGACCGAACACCAGCATCAGATAAAAGCCGATGGAATTAATAAAGCCTTCCTTCTCCTTCATCATTTGTTTATCCAAGAGCTTAGCAGCAGTCTGGGTAATCAGAACACCTTCCGTCCCGTAATCTGAAAGCAGCTGATCAAACACGGCTTTGTCACCGTCCGCACTTGCAGATAGCATCCGAATGCTCTGCATATAGCTGTTCAGATTAGCCTCCAGGAAAGCGGCATTCTCATAATCATCCAAAGAAGTCACGGTAATGTCCTGCAGATTTCCTGCAGCTGCCTTCTCATAGAAGCCTTCCGGTATCTCTATTATAACTGATATGTTCTTTTCTATCAACTGGACTGACAGCTCTTCATAAGTCAGGTCTTCTATCAGCTCATATTCTAATTCCTCTGTCAGGTAGTTCTTGAAATCAGCGGATAATTTGCTCTGATCCTGATCAATAAACCCGACATTAACCTTGGATAGCCTGATTCCCACAGCCAGGTTACCCATGGCAACCAGAAGAAAGCAGAGAATCAGTCCTCCGAAGATCGATAAGGAGAGGAATAATTTATTTCTTTTCAAGTTTGTCAGGGTAAGCAGTAATATATTCTTCATCTTTCCTCCTCCTTTCTGCTGAAGACAAAGGCACCGATGAACAATGCGATGGCCGTAATAATAATGCAGCTCAGGATAACAATATTACATTTCTCATAGCGTCCAAACACCGTAAGATCAAAGGAGGCTTCCTGAATCTGATAGATTGGCATCCTGTTTGTTACTCCGCTGATATTGACCTCCTTTGAATAGGTTCCGGAAAAGAACATCATCACCCATAGGATGGGGAAGATCACTGCCATAGGATTCGCCTTAATAAAAAGTCCTACGACCGCTCCGATGGAGATCATGCACAGTGTTACGATAAAGAACATGAGGAACAGATACACATTATCGAACAAGTTTGCCGCATAATTCGCATGAAATATAAATACACTGAACACCATGATGATTGTAATCTGCAGTATAACCTGAGGCACGAGTCCGAGTATCTTGGATAGGAACAGGACTGCCTTATTCTTAGGTGCAATCAGCAGGCGGTTGATGGTTCTGTTCTGTCTTTCTCCGGAAAAGGCGGAAGATCCCAGGATGACACTCATAAAACAAACCATGGTCAACATGGTAACCGCATAATAATCCAGCATGGTTCTGTTAATTCCCAGATCCTTCTGCTTCACGTAGTCGGTTTGCACCTCGGCTCCGGCAGGCAGAGTGTTGGGAATCGTCTTCAGGATGGCTGTTATTGACTTATTCATCTGTACGAAGCCGTTCATGATGGATCCCACCGTACGATTTTTAATATGATTCGTTCCTTCATAGATCTTAATCTGCATGGGATCACCGGTAAACTCTACCACTGCCGTAATCTCATCCCTGCCGGCCAGGAGTTTAGAGGCCTCCAGATCCGTAGACCGTTCAAAGCTTATATTCTTGTCATCCTCCAGGGCTTTTACAAAGCCCTCGATCGCCATGGAATGATATTCCTGCTCCGTCTCCACCAGGTAATGAACCTTGATTTCACCGATGGCCTCCTCCGCCTGGTCCATGGAACCAAGCAGATTTCCCAGCAGAAATACCAGCACAGCCGGAAACATCAGGAAGAAGAAAAGATTTGTCTTTTCCCTCAGGAAATCCTTCATTTCTTTTATAATTACATGTAACATGATATCCTCCAATCTATTCAAAACCTCGGAAGAACAAGGGGTGAGCTCCTGTATCGAAACTCCGCAGTTCTTCCCAATTATTTTAATACCCTTTTACTTAGTGTTAGTTTGTGCCAAGGATAACGTCCCGCCATTGCGGGACTATTCGCAAGCACAAACTTCTAAGCGTGAATTGTTCTTTTCAACAATTCACGTTATTATCTGAGCTCATGTCCGGTCAGTGTTAAGAACAGGGTATCCAGATTCGGAACCTCCGAATTGATGCTGATGATCGGGAGCTTATGTGTCATAAACTGTTCCAGTAGCTTCGTAATATGATCCTGTTCAACAGAGATATCAATTCGGATGACATTCTCTTCCGCCTTAATTCCCTTAACACCGGGCATGACTCTCTGCTTTTTGAGGAACTCCTCTATTTGAAAGCCATAGGGGAATCTGGTTTCTATCGAAACGGATTGTACATCGGTTACCATCGATACCAGCTCTGCCTTCGTCCCGATAGCAACCATCCGTCCGCGATCAATGATTGCGATTCTGTCACAGATTTCTTCTACTTCATTCATATAGTGGGAGGTATAAATCACTGTAGCACCTCGATCCCTTAGAATTTTGATGGAATTCAGGATATGCTCTCTGGACTGGGCATCCACACCTACCGTCGGTTCATCCATGACAATCAGCTGGGGTGCATGGGCTATTCCGCAGGCAATGTTGAGTCTTCTTCTCATACCGCCGGACATCTGCTTCGGCTTCATCTTCAGCTTATCTGAGAGCCCTACAAACTCCAGAGCTTCCTTTGCCATCTCATTTAGCTTCCTTCCTCTCAGGCCATAGAGAGAAGCGAAGAATTTTACGTTTTCCAGTGCATTTAAGGTGTCATAAACAGCGATATCCTGCGGCACCATGCCGATCAGCTGCTTTATCCTCCTTTTATCCTTACGGATATCCATCCCGTCAATCTTAATATCACCCTTATCGAAATCCACCAAGGTAGTCAGTACGCTTAGGGTGGTACTTTTTCCGGCACCGTTCGGACCCAGCAGACCGAAGATTTCTCCCTTCGTTACCGTAAAGCTTAGAAGGTCCACTGCACAGAGCTCCCCATATTTCTTTAACAGATTTTGTACACTTACATAGGACATATATGATCCCCTCCATTTTAATATCTATTTAGGAAGTACGCTTAAGCGCTTCGCAATTCCCTAATAATTCTAATTCCTGGTATTATCATAAACAATCCGGAGGTATTATGGAAGTTACTGCAGTGACAATTCTGCCATGACAAATGTCATATGGCATAAATCACGGATGTAATGGTATAATCAGGAAGATTTAGTGTACCTGTACCTGACTAGACAATGATAATAATTATTTGGATATCTGAATTAACAGAAAGGTAAAAGTATATGAGGAAATATGATATTGATAATCTCCGGTTTCTTAGTGTTCTATTGCTGTTTCCGTTCCACACCTGTATGATCTATAATAATTTTGG
>JAEZHX010000254.1 GCA_023436765.1 Bacillota bacterium | reverse complement strand
GAGCATTGTTTTGTCATGCTGTCAAGGGCGGCGGTAGCCAGCCAAAAAACTATATCTAGCAATTTTCAAGGTTCTGAATGAGCCTAATTTTCAGGCTCAGGGTTTTCATACGTTACTTTACACTACCTCGTATGGTTTTATATCTATTCTGTTGATTAAAAAATACGTTTATATTTCAAAATCTTTGATACCAAAATATGTGTTTTAATAAAACTAACATGTATTCATAAAATATTATAGGTCGAAATGTTAATAATAGTCAACACGCATATGGTAATTCATAATAATGCCAGATAAGCCCCCCATGGTCCCTCTAATGCATATTCTCTCCTTATAAAAAAGGGATTGTTTCAAAACGCTCATAATGATGTACCTTTTGAAACAATCCCTTATTATTTTTTCTAATTGATACGTTCTATCGTTTTTGTCGCAACAAGATTACAGTCAAGACCTATTATATTTCTGATTATAATCTGACCGACCTTAACCGGTGCCTGAACTCTGACTTCTCTAATCTCATCCATAACCTTAAATATCATATCCTTTGGTATCGGTGAGTCCAGTCTGACGCTTACTAGCGGTAGCTCACCATTCTCCACAAGAACTGAGGTTGCTATATTACGTCTTGGATCAGTAAGTTCTTGCTTTACGTAGTCTGATCCTTTTTGACACGTGGCTCCTTCAATTAAAACGATCGTTCCATTCTCCACCTGAGCACTGATATCGCAGCCTCTGGGACACATAATACAGGTATATTCTTTTAACATTGAATTGACACCTCCAAATCTGCACCCGCAATAAGCTGTTTACAGGAAATCGGTATTTGTATCATTTCTGCCGGCAGGGCTTTTTTCTTTTTTACCGTTTTAATAATTTGATTGTTCTGCTTTAATAGAATTTCACAATCCTTCATAGGCTTTTTCACACGAAAATACAGCACCAAGTCCTGGGTGGCACTGAACCGTTGCGGAACAGTATAGCCAATGTTTTTATCTGTTTCTACTTTCAACTGACATTCTGTAAGCCTGCTATTCTTGATGTAGGCAATTACTGCCTTTGCCATGTTCTCGGCTTCCAGGGAAACAAAATCTACCAGGTCGTGCACCTGAAGAACATTACCTGCAGCAAAGATTCCCTCCACATTGGTTTGGTAATTTTCATCAACAAAGGCCCCCTTTGTTCTGGCATCAAGCTCTACTCCGGCTTCAATTGACAATTCATTTTCCGGTATTAATCCAACGGACAAAATTAATGTGTCACAGCTAAACTCCTTTTCCGTGCCTGGTATTACTTGAAAACCTTCATCCACCTGAGCAACCGTAATGCCCTCTATTCTGGCTTTTCCCTTTATGTTTGTAATCGTGTGGCTTAAATACAAGGGGATATGATAATCATTCAGGCACTGCTCAATATTACGGGGAAGTCCACTCGGGTAAGGCTGAATTTCAAATACTGCTTTTACCTTTGCACCCTCCAGTGTCAATCTGCGTGCCATGATCATTCCGATATCTCCTGAGCCAAGAATGACAACCTCTTTACCGATCATTGTGTTGTTAAGGTTCAAATAGGCTTGCGCAACTCCCGCATTATAGATTCCGGCAGGTCTGGTACCCGGTATACTGATCGCTCCTCTGGTCCTCTCCCTGCAGCCCATGGCAAGTATAACAGCTTTTGCCTGATATTCCAGGATACCCTTGGGAGATGCAGCAACCACCTTCTTCTCCCCTGTAATATCAATCACCGTAGCCTCTGTGATATAGGGAATGTTAAGCGTCTCCACCTCATCAATAAAGCGCTGTGCGTACTCCGGACCACTTAAGGTCTCTTTAAAGCGAGTCAATCCAAAGCCCTCATGTATGCATTGCCTTAGGATACCACCAAGCTTTTTCTCTCTTTCTATGATGATTATGTTTGTAATGCCTTCTTTATAAAGAGTAACGGCAGCTGCAAGTCCCGCCGGTCCTCCTCCGATGATTACTACATCCTTTAAATGTGCTGACATTAGCTTCTCACCCTCCCTGTAAACATGTTAGAGTCTTTTGCGGAGAATAAAACTTCTGTCTCCTTCTTGCCCAATTCCTCTTCAATCAGTTTTGTTATTCTGGTCTCACAATAACCGCCCTGGCATCTTCCCATAGTAGCACGTGTACGATTTTTCACACTGGTAACTGTACAGACACCTAAAGGATTGTGTATGGCTTGCAGGATTTCTGCTTTTGTGATCCGTTCACAGCGGCAGATGATTTCACCGTAATCCGGATTTTCTTCCACCAGCTTTTTCTGTGTTTCAAGATCCAGTTCATTAAAACGTATCATTTCTTTTCTTCTTGGATTAAAGTATGGATTGGGTTCGAGCTCCTCCTTCTCCTTCAAAAAAGCAACCGCTCTTCTTGCCAAAGGCAGAGCACTTGTCAATCCGGGAGATTCAATCCCAACTAAATTAATCGTATTCGGTGCTTCTTCCCTTGCCTCACATACAAAATCAAGTACTTCTCCTGTCTCCGGATTAACTCTCTTTGCACGTATTCCCGAGAAATTACGGATAAAATAATCCCGCTGAACGTATTTGAACATTTTTAGGCCATCTTCAACCAACCCATCCATTTGCTTTTTAGTCACTGCGTAATCATCAAAATCTTCAGTGACATAAGAATCAGGGCCAATTAACACATTTCCGTGGATCGTAGGAGTTGCATGGGTAGCAAAGCCGCCTTTATCATTCGGTGCGGGATAAACCGGTAGATTAAGATGCTTTCCGGCCTTCTTATCTAATATGTAATATTCGCCTTTAAAACCTCGGATCGTATAGCCGTCAATTCCCAGCATGGTAGAAATCTTGGCACTATATAATCCTGCACAGTTTACAACCCATCTGGTTGTGAATACATGCCCAGGAGTAGTCAATTCATACACACCATCCACACGATGGATCGCAGTTACTTCACTGTCAAAATAAAAATCTACTCCATTCGTTTTTGCATTCTCTGCAAGCGCAATTGTATAAGCTAAAGGATCCAGGATACCCGAATTTGGTGAATACATAGCAAACTCTCCGCCTGCACTGGGATCAAGCTCATGAAGTCTTTCTTTACTGATCATTTCAAGGCCCACAGCTCCGTTTGCCTCACCAATTGCTTTAAATCGTTCTAGGTTCTTAGCATCCTTTTCAGTAAACCCTACTACGACCTTACCTATTCTCTTAAAGGGTACGTCCAACTCCTTTGCTACCTCGTCGAATTCCTTGTTTCCCTCGATACAGCACTGAGCCTTTAATGACCCTGTCTTATAGGTAAATCCTCCATGGAGGACACCGGAGTTTCTGCCTGAGCTGCCAAGAGCCACGTCCATTTCCTTTTCTAATACTCCGATTTTGAGTTTATTGCGTGACATTTCTCTTGCAACCGCACATCCAACAACACCGGCTCCAATAATCAAAATATCATATTCTGCTGACATAATATCTCCCTTTCTCTTTTGATGCCTTCTTAAATCTTGATTTCTATTTTTATATATATTATACTAATTTCAGTTACAATTCTCCAATTCATTATAACTATTGCACTATAGGGAAAGACTATAACAAGAAATGGAGACTAAGATTATTATGGATCTTAAATACTTACAATATATCGTTGAAATTGCTAACGAAAAGAATATATCAAAAGCTGCGAAAAAGCTCTATATATCACAGCCCACCTTAAGCGTATACCTTGCGCGGCTTGAGGATGAGCTTGGTACACCTTTGTTTGAACGAAATAAGAACGAACTTCTTCCAACAGAGGCTGGGACCTTATACATTGCTACCGCAAAGCAAATGCTGGATCTAAAAGAAGTATTATATCAAAAGATATCTGCGTTAGCCGCAAAATGTTCCGATCAAATTGCAATTGGTTTTTTTAATAACATTGCCGGTAATATGATTTCATCCATCTATCCGAAGTTTCTGTCTCTGTATCCAAATGTACGGGTAGATTTTTCTGATGGAAGATATAAGTATCTTTATGATGGTTTGATGAATCATACGTATCAGCTTGCCTTTATTGCAGTATTTCAGCCCGATACTCACGCTTTAAGCTATATAAATATTAAAAAAGAAGAATTCATATTAGCTGTACCAAAATCAGTCAGCCTTCCCTTTTCCTATCCGGAAAAAGAGGGCGCGCTGCCTTGCATTTCACTTAGTCAGATAAAGGATGAAAAATTTATTCTGGCTACCAAGGATACCGTACGAAGGGAAATTGAGGATTCCCTGTTCCGGCAGTATCAGATTACTCCGGTAATATGTAATGAGGTTCATAATATAAGAACTACAATCAACATTATCGAAGAAGGTAACGGTATGGCAATTATTCCAAGAGGCTTTATGGATAAGAGCCGAAATATAACCTATTATGCATTAGACAGTCATCCTTATTGGAATCTTGTTGCGGCATATAAAAAGGATATGGTAATAACCCCTGCCATGCAGACTTTGGTTGCACTGGCGAAAGAGTATTACCATACCCATGATTCGTATATTGACCTATAGTTATAAATGGAACTGCGCACATTCTTTTTCGCAAAAGTATTCCTTAATCATATTAATAAATTCTTTTTCTGCTCTGCTTAAATAACTGCCTTTCCTATAGGCAACAGCAATTTCCCATTCATTCGGTGCCGGAAGTGAAAAATATACCACTTTATCGGAAGGCCTAAGATAGGACGAGGGTAGAATAGTACAGCCTAATCCCTGTTCTGCAATTGTCAATAAGGTTTCGCAGCGCAGGGACTCAATTAATATATTTGGGGTAAAGCCTTCCCGGACAAAAAAATCATCCACGATATCCCTCATTGTTGAATTATGATAAATCAACAAAAAGGGATCATTTTTGAACTTATCGAGAATAATGGTCGGATAATCGCTTTGATAAGGGGCTCCTAGGTATGCCATTGGGTGACCTGCCGGAACTACAAGTACAAACTCCTCCTTGCAGATAGGAATAAACTGATTCCCTTCCTTATGCTGCTTCCCTACCGTAACAATCCCGATATCTAACTCTCCCTTTTCGATGCTTTTCAGTTGTTCTCTTACAGTCTGCTCTGTGGGAATGATCCTTATATCCGGATACTTACTATAGAACTTAGGGTATATAGAAGAAAAAATACCAGCTCCTCTCTCCGGTAGAAGACCAACCGAAAGCTTGCCCTTGATTTTATCTGCTAAATCATTAATTCTACTGTAAGTTTCCTCTTTTATTTTTATCATCTCTTTTGCATTCTTTACGTATATTTCACCGGCTTCTGTTAATAACATATACCTTTCCGATCGTTGAAACAGCTTAACGCCAAGTTCTTTTTCTAATTTCAATAGCTGCTGGTTTAATGCAGACTGTGTAATATAGAGCTTCTTAGCCGCCTTATTGATACAGCTCTCTTCTGCAATTTTTATTATGTATTCCATCTGCTTCGTATCCATACGCTATCCCTTTCTTCCTATATAAGAAAAACTAAGTTATATCTAAAATTAACAAGTTTGACTGGTGTATTATAATACTTTAAAATATAAATAATAAGAAATATGCTTCTGAAGTTGAATTTTCACATTGTTCTATTGGGTTATTTAGGAATAAATCATAAGGAGCTATGAAAAATGAAAGTAGTTAAGAATGGTACTGTATCTGCTCTTTTGGCAGATGTCCAAATTCCTCGCATGTTTCATGCAAGACAAACCTTCCCTAAGCATTTCATTGCACCTGAAGAAATACCATCCGTCGTAGAAAAGGAGCTGTCACAACCGCAATTTTCATCCAAAATTCAAAGCGGAATGAATATTGCAATCACAGCAGGAAGTCGGGGAATTCGCAATGTTGACATCATAACCAAGGCAATTGTAGATTTTGTTAAATCAAAGAATGCAAATCCTTTTATCGTTCCTGCGATGGGAAGTCATGGTGGTGCAAATGCACAAGGCCAGATTGAGCTGCTCGCAGGCTACAATATTACCCCTGAGACGATGGGATGTCCGATAAAATCCTCAATGGAGGTAGTGGAGCTCGGTGTCTCAGAGCTTGGACGTCCTGTCTATATGGATAAAAACGCTTACGAATCCGATGGTATCATTATCTCCTGCCGACTAAAGCCCCATAATGCCTTCCGAGGCCCCATCGAAAGCGGCCCTTGTAAAATGATGACCGTTGGTTTAGGAAAGCAAAAGGGTGCCGAACAGGTGCATTCTGACGGAATGGATAAAATAGCCAGGAATATTCCTACCATGGCAAAGGTAGTGCTGGAAAAAGCACCGATTCTTTTCGCTATTCCGTGTATGGAAAATGCCTACGATGAAACCATGCGGATAGAAGCAATCCTGCCGGAAAATATCCTTACCCGCGAGCCGGAGCTATTAAAGCTTGCTTTTGAAAATATGCCTAAAATCCTCGTCGGTGAGGGGGATGTCCTCATCGTTGATGAAATTGGTAAAAACTACAGCGGAACAGGAGTCGACCCTAATATTACGGGTACCTTCTCCACTCCATATGCCACCGGTGGCGTCAAGGTCCAGCGTACCTGTTTTCTTAATCTGAGTGAGGCTTCTCACGGCAATGCTCTGGGTGTTGGACTGGCCAGCGCGATAACAAAGAAAATTTTTGACGAGATGGATATTGAGATGGTCTATCCAAACTGTATTACCAGCACGGTCCTTGCTTCTGCGCGAATTCCTTGTGTTGTTTATGATGATAAGGAAGCAATTAAACTTTGTATCCGTACCTGTAATGATATAGATAAGAACAACGTCCGGGTGATTCGAATCCCTAACAGTCTTCACATAGGTGAAATAATGCTTTCAGAGTCTTATTATGAAAGTGTAATAGCAGGGCATTATCCGGGTCTTGAGGCAATTGACGAGCCAGCTCCACTTATTTTTGATAAAGCCGATAATCTGATTACAAGCTGTAAGCTTCGTGCTTAACAATCGTATCAGCTACCCCTATTCCCCATATTCCTATAGAAGCTTTGATGATCCCTTGATGCTTTCACGAAGCAAGTGTCCATCTTTAGTTAATCATGCCTTGTTTCTCTTTCTCCTCCTGGCATGATTAACTTTGTGGGCATCCTCGTTTCATTTTGGGATAACTCTTTCAATCGATGATTTGATGGCTATACATTATACTTACTAGTAATTCCATACTTCTTCATATGTCTCCATAGGGTTGTTTTGCTGATACCCAGTTCTTCTGCTGCCAGCGTCCGGTTTCCATCATGTTTCTCTAATATCTCCGATATCTTAATTGCTTCCGGATCTTTATAAATGATTAGCTTTTCCTTTCCACATTTCTGTGGCTGAATGATGGGATATAATTCATCGAGAAGCTTCGCTATATAAGACTCATCGATGGATCGATGATTGGCCGTCAATATCATTCGGTCGCAAAAGCTTTCCAGCTGAATTAAATTGCCGTACCATGGATACCCCATCATCCTTTGTTTAGCACCTGCTGTCAGTACATGATACCTGGAGTACAAATCGCAGTATATCTTCACATAGTTATCAATTAGGTATTCCAGGTCCTCCGGGCGGTTACGCAGTGAATCCACATCAATCGTCAAGCCACATAATAAATAATATAAATCCTCCCGGAATTGCCCCTGTTTTACTAATACACTGAGATTCTTTGAGGTTGTAGCAATAATTTTAACATCAATGCTCATAGTCCTTGCAATATCATTTCTGATAAGTGATTTATACCGAATCATTTTATACAGTCGGTATTGTGTGCTTAGGCTCAATTTATCAATTTCACTGATCAAAATCGTTCCGTGGTTTGCTGCGATCAAGGCGCCCTGTTGTTTGTCCTTTTCTGCTTCGTCGGTGCATCCAAAAAGGATATCTGTCTGCATCTCTTCACTCATACCAATGCAATTGGTTGAGATAAATGGCCCATTTTTCCTTAAACTGTTATTATGAATTCCTTGTGCAAAGAGTTCTTTCTCTGTACCTATTTCTCCATGGATTAATACCGGACTGTTGGATTGAGCATATACCTTAGCTAAGGCTACATTTTTCTGCATGCCTTTTGATTTATGCGGAATTTCATCCAAGGTACCCTGTGCGATATATCCGTACAAATATCGTTCACGTAATATATCCGCCTCTAATTCCTTCATCTTTTTTACTTTATGGCAGGTCAAGATCGCTCCGTCAATCCGTTGCTCAACTTTAATGGGTGCAACAATAATCACAAGTGCGTTTTCATTCACACGAATAAAGGTAGAGTATATTTCATTTCCTTCCTTCAGTGTTTCTTCCAGCTTTTCTTTGTCTATATCCTTAAAAACTTCAATGACCGGCTTCCCCTCTACCTCATCGGAAGCTTTTCCGAGAATTTCCTCCATTATTTTGTTGATTACAACAATTTCTCCGTTTTGATTCATTTTAACAATTCCGTTGAAGGAGTAATCCAGCAGGGTTTCAATCTGGGCCATGCTTCTCTTCTCAATTTCTGCAGCATACTTCATATTTTCAGCCATTTTAAAGGCTTCTCGTATTGAGTCCTCTGTAGAGGACAGAAACAGAGAAGGAATACCCTCTCTGGATGCCGCTGCAATAGCATTATCCCCACCGATGATGATATCAAGGTTATCATTAATAGCCTCATTGATTGCCATACTTAATTCATCCGGGTTGGATACCAGATAGGTGCGAAGCTCAATATTATAGATCTGATTAAAATGCGTCATATCACAAAACATATTATCGAACCCGACAACGCCGATCACCGGCCGGCTTTTCCTGATGATCTTCTTGGCCTTGGTAATCAACAAGCCCATTTCTTGACCGGTTATTTTAATCTCCACAACAGGAATATTGGTATAATATTTAATAAGAGATGCTTGATATCCTCTGGCTATAATGATGCTTGTGCCCTTTGACAAAGCGCTCCTTGCCTCACTGACTGCATCCGTCGATGTGATTACCTTCATATCCTTAATACTATAATTCTCTGTATGAAGTATATCATGCGCCTGATAGAGCATCTCTTCCCTAGGTACAAACAATGAAATTTCTGACATTATCAACTCTCCTTTATCCTTCTACTTCGCTTGTAATAGTAACAGAAATACGGAATTGATATAAATACTATGTCTGTATTCTGTATCATTTATTCTATCCAAGGTTACTATCTAAGATAAATCAAGCCGCAATGCTGCTTTCTTCTCAATCAGAACAGTTTGTAAAAAGAACATATCCTTTCTATCATGATAAAATACACATAATGATATGAAAAGATATGTCCTTGTTTATGCTGTTCAATCAGTTCCTTGTTAGTCTCTTTTTAATACATTTTCTACATTAGTTTTCTTCTCCCTGCGGTCATCCCAAATAGCATAACCAACAGAAATAAAGATTAATACCCAGAGTACCCAATCAGCAGGTTTTGCAAACAAGCAGCTCAAATAACCGCCGGAGCCCTGTAAGGAATCCATAAAATATGTCTCGATATCGCCACCTAATACAAAACCAATCAGGAAGGTAGTAACCGGTAAGTCGATTTTATTAAAGATATAGGCAATGAAACCAAACAATACCAAGGTAACAACATCAAACAAAACACCATTTCTGGTTGAGAAAGCACCAACGACGCATAATAAGCAAATCGCAGGATATAAATAGCTCTTTGGTATCTTTATGATCTTCGCAAGATGCTTCACAGGGAAGAACATTAATGCGTAGGTTATAATATTACATACTAATAATGCAAGAATGATAGAATACCATAAGCCAGGATTACGATCAATAAATAACGGACCAACTGCTATGCCTTGTAAAGTAAAGGCGCCAAGAAGTACTGCAGTTGTTGCATCTCCGGGAATACCCAGAGAAAGCAGAGGAACCAATGCACCACCGGTAACTGCGTTGTCAGCTGTTTCACTTGCAATCTGTCCTTCTTCGATGCCTGTACCGAATAACTCAGGATGCTTGGACCAGGTTTTCGCCTGAGAATAAGATAACAGAGAAGCTGCACTACCACCTATACCGGGAAGAATACCGATGAAGGTACCTATGGAACTGGAACGAATGATGTTCTTAATCTGACCCTTAAATACCTTAGTAAATTTGTATTTTTTCGCTTGTTTTCCATTCAATATGCTTTCATCCACAATACAAGCCTTCATACCCTCTTCGGATTCCTGAAGGATCTGAGCAAAAGCGAATAAACCAATCAATAAAGGAAGTAACTGAAATCCGTCTCTTAAATCAGCTGTTAAAAAGGATGGAACAAACCTTAATTTCTGATTATAGCCATATACTCCGATTAGTGATACGAAAATACCAAGAACACCGGTAAATACACCCTTAATGATATTGCCCTTTGACAATGCCGCGATCATAGTTAATGCAAATATCATGATTAAGAACTTTTCTGCTGCGCCAAAGCTGATTGCCACCTTTGATAAGATAGGAGTGAAAAATGCTAAAACAACCAAGCTGAACAAGCCACCTATTAAGGATGCTGTAATTGCTGTTTTAAGTGCTTTGACACCCTCGCCACGCTTTGCCATCGGATGGCCCTCATAGCCGGCAGTTATGGAGGAAGGAGTACCCGGAATATTAATTAAAATCGCAGGAACCAGACCGCCACTGATACCGCCTACATATAATCCCAGTAGGAAATACATGGAGGTTCCCAAATCCCATGCATAAGTCATTGGGAGAAATACGGCCACTGCCATTGTAGCAGTCATACCAGGAAGTGCACCAAATATAATACCGATGAAACAACCCAATGCTGCTATAATAAACTGCAATGCACCAAAGATCATATCATTCACCTACCCTTTCTTTATGGTAATGTAACATATAACAAATTAGCAAACACATACCAAACTAAAAAAGTTTCTACTGTGGATATACCAATTGATGTAATAATTCTTCTTAAGGTTCTCTTCTCCGCAAATAGAATATGGAACAGAGAAATGAATATAATGCTACCAGCTATAAATCCAATGAAATTCATGGCAAAGCAATATGCAACCAATAAAATAGCACTTCCTGCCAACTTCACTTTATCGCAATCTTTTTCAAAGAACCTAAATTCCTTATTAAAAAATGGTTTCTTATTCTTCTTCGTGTCTACAATTCTCTGAATCAACATAATAACGGCTAAAATTATCAGTATGGCAATAATAATTTTAGGAAACAAAAGATGTGATGTAGAATAGACAACTTTGATTCGAAATAAGTCCGCCATCAGAATCCTCCTTTTTACGGGTGGGATATAGAAGTCATTTATCCCACCCTTATTTAATTACTTAAGCACTTTTGATATAACCTATTCTTCGATTCAATACCAGACCTGATCATCCTGTTAATTACAGGTAAAGAATTGCTTTATACATAAATCCTAGCATATTACTGAGCTGTTAATTCATCCAGAGAAGGTGCATTTGTGATAATATCGGATGCCAGATCTCTCTTATTATAGATATATTCCTTTGCCTCAGCTGCGGATAAGTAATCTACAGTATAGGTTAACTTATTCATAGCATCTACATATTCCTGATTCTCACATATTTCCTTTACTGCCTTATCCATTTGATCAATTAAAGTCTGAGGTGTTCCCTTCGGGAAGTAGATGACAAAATCTTTAGCAAATCTGAATTCCTCACCCTTATATGTAATTCCCAAATCGGCGAAGGAAGGAACATCAATACCTTCAATGTTATCCAGTAATGCAGTATATTTCATCTTAATCTTATCCTCTACACCTTCCTCAGTATAGGTGAATAAGGAGGAATAATCTGCGAAGATTACGTCAACATTACCATCCCATAACATCTGGCATTTTTCAGAGGTTGTACCACCGACAACAGCGATAATCTGTTTTGCTACAGCATCACCATAGGTATCCTTTACCCATTGATAGTATACTACAAAGCCTAAGTGGGAAACGCTGCCGGATTCAATCGCTACACGAACTTTATAATCCGGATTTGCCTGTAGATAATCTGCCATTTCCTTCATGTCATTGTATGGAGCATCTGCTTTTGCCGCAAAAGCTGCACCTGCATTGACACCATAACGCGGTCCGATTTCATAGTTTTCTAATGCATACTTCTCTTCAAAGGAACCAAATAACACCCCAAGATAAGCACCATCATGCATCATCATGATTGTATCACCATTGGGCTTCGCTGTTGCGATTGCCTCATATGCCGGGCCGGCACCAACTGCATCGATCTTGCTGCTCATATTCAAAGCCTTTGCCAGATATCGATTTGCTATATCTGAAATCATATAAGTATCGCCGGAGGTTGAAGTAGAACCGATTACAATTCTAACCTGCCTTCCATCAAAGCTATCCGAATTCTTCTTTGTTGCACAGCCTGTAAAAGCAGACATTGTAAAAATAACTACCAGCATTATTGCAACGATTTTTTTCATAGCACTCTCTCCTTTATCATATCGTTTTTTGGAATTTTAATTTATCACGTAATCGGAGCCGGGTTAAATATACATAAATCATTGTATAGATGGTATTGCTCCGCCCATGATTTTTTTCGTCCGCTAGCCACATCGACAATCAGCCGGAAAAGCTCAGTTCCGACCTCTTCTATTGTGGCATCGCCGGTTGCAATGACTCCTGCATTTACATCAATCAGATCTTCCCAGATACTCTTAAGATTAGATCTTGATGATACTTTAATTACCGGTGCAGCAGCCAAGCCATAAGGTGTACCTCTACCTGTCATAAATACCTGTAGTGTTATTCCGGAAGCTAATTGCATTGGTCCGCATACAATATCACTCGCCGGTGTTGCCGCATAGATTAGTCCTTTCTTACTTGGTAGCTCTCCGGGGGAGAGAACTTCAACAATCGGTGATGTTCCCGCTTTTGCAATGGACCCCATTGCCTTTTCAACGATGTTGGATAAGCCACCCTTTTTATTACCCGGGGTCGGATTGGCACTACGGTCCACTCTGCCCTCATCTAGGTAATGATCATACCACTTCATTTCCCTTACCAGCTTGTCACCAACTTCTTTGTCGATACAGCGCTCAGCCAGTATATGAACTCCATCCCGAACCTCCGTAACCTCAGAAAACAATACGGTAGCTCCTGCTTCAACCAACATATCTGCAGCATATCCGGCAGATGGATTTGAGGTGATACCTGAAAATGCATCACTTCCGCCACATTGCATACCAATGCATAAATCGGATAGCGGTAGTGTCTCTCTTTTTCTAGCATTCAGTCTTTTCAGCTTGCTTTCAGCCATATCCATAATCGCTTTTATCATGGCTTCAAAGCCTTGCTGTTCCTGTAGTACAATTACGTTATCAGGAGTTATTTCGTTTTCCTGAATTAACATTTCAACCGTAAGCTTCTCACAGCCTAAAGCAACTACCATCAGTTCTCCGCCGAAGTTTGGATTTCGTGCTATATTTCTAAGTGCCCTGATGGGGATAACTGCATTAGGTGCGTTAATTGCTACTCCGCAACCATAAGCATGGTTGATCGGAACAACATCATCTACATTGGGGTACTTCGGAAGCAGTATTTTCTTAATTCTCTCAACCGCTACATTCAGCACTCCCGTAACGCATTGTACTGTTGTGCTAATGGCAAGAATGTTACGTGTACCGGCATAGCCTCCGTTAGGATTTCGATAACCCTCAAAGGTCCTAATCGGAGCTACGGGCAGTTCGTTCACGATATTGACAGCATAATCCATATGGTCTAGATCGGGGGGTGTTGGAAGCTCCAGCATTTTTTCATTAATCCAGTCACCTTTTTTTATGTCTTTTAATGCATAGCCCAATATAACACCATAACGAACAATTTCTTTGTTTTGCGGAATGTCTGTCAGAGCTATTTTATGTCCTTGAGCAATGTCCTCATTGGCCAATACTCCATCCATTACGAGTGTCCCTTTTTTGATTGTCTCTACTGTAATGGCAACATTATCACAATCCTTCACTTTAATGTACAAAGGTATTCCCATTGAAGCGCTCCTCTGCTGCTAGATTAATTCCAACTCTTGTAATACAACTCTTAATTTCTCCTTTTGGTCCGGATGAAGATCAGAAATCGGATCAAGGCATTTTCCAACCTCATAGCCTCTCATTACCAGACCTTCCTTGATTACTGAAGGGAACGTGCCCATATTAGAAGCAATTCTCAAAGGAGCCAGCTTATATTGTGCCTCCAATGCTCCCTTTAAGTCCCCTGCCACATATTTATCATAGATATCAGCAGCGATTCTCGGTGCTATGTTCGCGCAGGAGGCAATCGCTCCGGTTGCTCCATAGCATAAGCCAGCATAAATTAAGGTATCTCTGCCCAACAATACAGAAAAGTTGTCATTGTCTCTTGTTAGTCTCAAATATTCTTCTGTATTGGTAAAATCACCGGTACTATCTTTTATGCCGACGATATTATCAATCAGTGCTAATTTAGCTACAGTCTCAGGTTCTACAGTAACATTAGTTTTCGGCTTATTATTATAAATAATAATCGGAAGCTTTGTACTCGCAGCAATTTCTGCATAATACTTATAGATCTCCTCCTGCGTCTGTGATATAAACATTGGTGTTAATACTGACACTGCATCGCAGCCTGCATCTTCAGCTATTCTTATCAGCTCTATTACACCTCTGGTGGTAATGTGGTTTGCTCCTGCATACACAGGAACTCTGCCTCGTGCCTCATCCACGGCAACCCTTAAGATATGCCCGGCTTCTTCATTCGTAAATGCATAAAACTCACCGGTGGTACCTAAAGGAAATATTCCATGAACTCCTTCATTAATTAAGAAATTGATCATTTGGCGAAATACAGGTTCATTAAATTTTCCATCCTCTGTAAATGGTGTGATGATTGGAGGAATAATACCATGTGGTTTAAAATTCACGTTCTCACCTCTTTCTTTTAGTCATATTTATCTATTCACCTTACCAAGCAAGGCTTTTTAGGATCAAACTTCCACCCCGGGATCAAGTACTGCATTCCAATTGCATCATTTCTTGCACCCAGACAATTCTTCTTATATATTTCATGAGCAGCTAAAACCTGATCCATATCGATCTCTATCCCAAGACCGGGTTTATTCGGAATCTCTATACATCCATCTACCATTTGCATAGGTTCTTTGGTCAGTCTCTCAATACCCTCCTGCCAGATCCAGTGTGTATCAATTGCATTAATTTCTCCAGGAACTGCGGCGGCCGTTTGTGCCACCATAGCAAGAGATATATCAAAATGATTGTTGGAATGACATCCCCAGGTCAATCCCAGGTCATGGCACAGCTGGCCAACTCGTACAGAGCCTGACATTGTCCAGAAATGAGGATCTGCCAGTGGAATGGTTACAGACTGCAGTGCGATGGAGTGGGTCATTTCCCTCCAGTCAGTTGCAATCATATTGGTCGCAGTAGGAAGTCCCGTTGCTCGTCTAAACTCAGCCAGAATTTCACGACCGGAGAATACACCTTCCGCACCACAGGGATCTTCACAATAGGTTAAGATTCCATGCATGTCCTTACAGAGTTCAATTGCATCCTTTAATAACCAACCGCCGTTCGGGTCGAGTGTAATTCTTGCTTCAGGAAAGGCTTCCTTTAACGCCCTGATTGCTTTGATTTCTTCCTTACCCTCTAATACGCCGCCTTTTAGCTTAAAATCAGAAAACCCATATTTCTCTTTTGAAGCTTTTGCAAGTGCTACAACTGCATCCGGAGTTAAAGCTTCTTCATGGCGTATACGATACCATTCGCATTCTGCATCCGGGTAGCTATCATAAGGTAAATCCGTTTTCTTGCGGTCACCGACATAGAATAAGTAGCCCAGCATTCTGACCTTATTACGCTGCATTCCATCGCCCAGCAGAGATGCAACCGGAACTCCAAGATGTTTTCCCAGCAGATCCAGCAGGGGTGTTTCAATGGCTGTCAGTACATGAACTCCGGTTCTTAAATCAAAGGTTTGAGCACCACGTACGTCGTTCTCCTGCCCTTGTAAGGAATTCTTAACCTTCAATACCGTATTCTTGTAATCTCCGACACTTGTTCCCACTACCAAATCAATGGAAGCTTCCAAAGCCTTAGTGATTTTCTCACCACCCGGTACTTCTCCCACACCTTTTTCGCCATTGCTGTCAGTCAGTATGACAATATTACGGGTAAAATAGGGTGAATGTGCCCCGCTTAGGTTTAAAAGCATACAGTCTTTGCCGGCAACCGGATAAACTTCCATTTTAGTAATTATTGGTGTCATAGGCCTACTCTCCTTTTAATCCTTTATTTATTTCTCGACGATAATGTTCGCAAGCTTCTCATAATACTTAACAATGCTGCAATGATCCTCTTTCTCATGACCATCCGCCTTTAATGCCTGCATAATTTCCATTACCTGTGAGGTCAGTGGAAGCGGAGCACTAACAGCATGTGATGCATTTAACGCATTATTTAAATCTTTAATATGTAATTCGATTCTGAAACCGGGATCAAATTTTCTGTTAAGTACCAAAGGAGCCTTTGCATCCAGTACTGTTGATCCAGCTAAGCCTCCTCGAATGGCCTGATATACCAGTTCCGGATCAGCTCCTGCTTTCTTAGCAAGGGTTAAGGCCTCTGACATTGCGGCAATATTGAGGGCTACAATAATCTGATTAGACAGCTTCGCAATGTTTCCGGCACCCAGCTCGCCAACATATACTACCGAGCCTGCCATAACCATTAATAAGTCATAGAATTTGTCAAAGGTATCTTTCTTTCCGCCTACCATAACGGATAATGTTCCGTCAATTGCCTTCGGTTCTCCGCCGCTTACCGGTGCGTCCATAAGTTCAATACCTTTTTCAGCAAGCTTTTCACCGATTGCTCTGCTTTCCACCGGATCGATGGAACTCATATCGATTACTACTGTACCCGGCTCGGCTGTATCTGCAATACCGTTTTCACCAAGTGCAACACTTCTTACATGAGGAGAATTAGGTAACATTGTAATAATTACATTGCATTCTTTTGCAATCTCTGCACCACTATTGGCCTGTTTTGCTCCCAATGCAACCAGCTCATTGACAGCTGCTTTATTAAAGTCGCAAACTACAAGTTCGTGTCCCGCCTTTATTAAGTTCTTACTCATTGGTTTACCCATAATGCCTAATCCAATAAAACCTAATTTCAATTTAACAACCTCCCAGATCATTAATTAGTGTATATTTACTAGTTCTAATTTCTATAGCAAGTATATCATTTATTGATTTTATATAATATTGTCATAAATCATAATATTATATTGGTGTTTTTGAACAAACATATCAATGTTGCATTATGTGAAATTACTATTTCATATTTTCATTTCATTTGTTGCAAAAAGTAAAACTCCAG
>JAEZHX010000199.1 GCA_023436765.1 Bacillota bacterium | reverse complement strand
TCCTTGTTCTTCTTGTCACTGACCTGGTCCATGATATACAGAGCATCCCCACCTTCTACATAGACAGGATCATAGAGAGAAACCGGACTCTGGATTGCATCAAGAGCATACACGATATCCTCTTTGCTGATTCCGATCTCCGCTGCTATTTCACTGATGGTCGGTTCCTTCTCATTCTTCTTCACCAGAGCTTCCTTCGCATAGATAGCTTTATATGCAGTATCCCTCAGGGATCTGCTGACCCGGATCGCATTATTATCTCTCAGGTATCGTCGGATTTCGCCGATAATCATGGGTACTGCATAGGTGGAAAATTTCACGTTCTGTGTTATATCAAAATTATCGATTGCCTTCATCAGCCCGATGCAGCCAATCTGAAATAAATCATCCACATTTTCATTGCTGTTGGAGAACCTCTGGATAATGGAAAGCACCAGTCTTAAATTACCTTTGATATATAGTTCTCTGGCTTCCTTATCCCCGTTTAATATTCTTTGAAACAATTCTTCCTTTTCACTATTTTTCAATAATGGCAGCTTAGATGTATTTACACCGCATATCTCAACCTTATAAAGAGCCATGACGAAACCTCCGAATCATTATCATTAACACGTCCGTATGAAGTATACGTCCACAGGAAGAAAAGCGCAGTTCATGTGATTCGTGTTAATAAAATGATTCACTTTTTGGAACTTCTTTATACGATTGGATGGAAAGAAATAATTTCCAAATTGCCATCACCTTGAAAGAACCCGGAAGGAGCACCGCTGTGCGAGTTCTGTGGTTCTTTCCAACAAATTTGGACGTTTTTACAAAATTGTTTGAACAAGGAACGAGCACCCATGTGCGAGTTTCGTAGTTCTTGCCCAATAATTTGGTATTTTCAAATTATTTCTATTCAAAACGCACCATCTCTTTTTTGAGCCTTTTTATTATCTTCTTCTCGAGCCTGGAGATATAGGATTGGGAAATGCCTAGTAAATCTGCTACCTCCTTTTGGGTTCTTTCATTCCCATCGTCGGTATTCAGCCCGAATCTCAGATCCACAATGATCCGCTCCCGCTCCGACAGCTTGGAAAGTGCTTTCCGTAGGAGCTTGCGGTCCACCTCCTCCTCGATATTACGGTAAATAACATCCTCCTCCGTACCCAAAATATCGGAAAGCAGCAGCTCATTCCCGTCCCAGTCCACATTCAGGGGTTCATCGATGGAAACCTCCAGCTTGGTCTTATTATTTCTCCTCAGGTACATCAGGATTTCATTCTCGATGCAGCGGGAGGCATAGGTGGCCAGTTTGATGTTTTTATCCGGATTAAAGGTGTTAATTGCTTTGATTAATCCTATCGTTCCGATGGAGATCAGATCCTCCACTCCAACCCCTGTATTATCAAATTTCTTAGCTATGTATACAACAAGTCTTAGGTTGTGCTCAACTAAGATTGCCTTCATTTCACCGTCGCGTTCCGTACCTAATTCGGCAATGACCTCAGCTTCCCTAACCGGATCCAACGGAGGCGGCAGTACCTCTGCCCCACCAATATAGTGGATCTCTCCCTTTTGCCCGAATAGTATGGTCCTGATATCCGGGATCATCCGAAACTGAAACTTGTTTTGTATTGATAACTTTAAAAGCATGATTAACCTCCCATATTCCCTTTCATTACGTGCATCGGAATGTGAATTACTTTTGATATCACAAATCCATCTACAAAAGCTCCTTATGTAGTATCACATGATATTCCTTTTTGGATGACAGACGGTTATCGCAAAAAGCTGCGGTAACTTTCTCATTGCAGATTGTTTCCTTCCCTGTATTGATCAATACCTTATCCAGTTTTATTCCTAATAGCATCCCGCTTTTTCCGACAGAACGGTAAGGAATAAACCTGAGGCGCAGAATACTTTCTGTTCCGATATTCCATCTTCCGGTATCCAGATTATTCCCCTCCAGGTACTGCTTTGCAACCTCAAGATCCCTGGCAAACTCCGGCGTCAGCAAACCCTCCATCAATGAGTTTTCTATCACCATGACGGGTCTCTTATAGATGGGGTCATGCAGGCAATTTCCGGTATCCATCAGCCCTTTGGTGTGTACGCTTCTTCCATCAAGCACCAGCTCAACCTCATAGGTTTCAGGGGCATTCTTACGGTACCAGGCGAATAACCGGATCACCAATATAGAAACCAAAGCGATCATTAAGACAGAGCCACCGACAAATAACCACGATACATTACTGAAAAGGACACCCTTCCCCAGAGAAATGAGATACATTTTCAGGTTAGTTTGATAATAGATAGAATTCATAAGTCCACCCACAAAGTATGCAATTAAATTCAGAACTATGAACTGTTTCAGTAAATCGGTCATTTTCATACGACCGAAGGCTGTTATTATCATCAGTATCGCACCTGCTCCATATAGAATTAGTATCTTGAAGACCACATTCAGCCAGGGATAGATACTGACAATTACCGTCAAAATACCTCCGATAGCTGCGGCTCCTACCATTCTATAGAGTTTGCTGTTTTTTCGGTTCACCTTCTTTAACAGGAGGATTAGGATAAAATCGAAACAAAAATTAAGGATAAATATAATATCCGGATATACCTCTAGATACAATTTTCACCTCCATATAATCAGGTAATCATCCTCTGTATTCGATAATTTTTTAACTGATCATGTACATACCGATTATAACTTGTTTGGTTTCCAAATTATGTCAGTTTCTGGTGCCCGTTTCTTTGTTTTCATTTACATATTGTTACAGTATTTGAAAAAATCTTATCTTTTTGCACAAAAAAAGCCGCCAGATTATTCTTTTACTAATAATCTGACAGCCTTAATCTCTTAAGTATAATGTTTTTTCTTTGGTTAGTAATGAAATGTCATATGATATTCGACAGAGAATCAAGTAACTTTTGTCTATTTATTGTGACGATTTTTCTGAAGAAATTCTGGTATCTTAATACCGCTCGGGTCTGTATTCGTATTTGCAGGAGCATTGCCTGGCTGACTGGTTACCGGTCTTCTGTTCGGGTCAGTCTGGTAGGTCGACTGGTAGGGGGTTGCCGGCTGGCTGTAAGGGTTGCTGGCTGTAAAGCTACGGTTAATGCTGACTTCCGGTTTGGTAGGCGTATGTATCGTTGAATTTGCTGAATGTCTCAGGAAATCCGGAGTCTTCACCAGCTCCTTACCCCTTCCGTCAAGTCCGGTAGCGATTACAGTAATTGTCGCAGTATCCGGGGTGGTATCGTCATACATCGCACCAAAGATAATGTTCGCTGAATCACCTGCCAATTCCTGAACCAGGGTTGCTGCATCATTTGCTTCCACTAAGCTGATGTCACCGGAAATATTAATGATTACATGGGAGGCACCCTGGATGGTTGTCTCTAAGAGCGGACTGGTAATCGCCTGTTTCACTGCTTCTACGCATTTATCATCCCCGGTTCCAAGACCGATACCGATGTGAGCAACACCCTTGTCCTTCATTACTGTCTGGACATCGGCAAAGTCGAGATTGATCAGTCCGGGTACATTGATCAGATCCGTGATACCCTGAACACCCTGCTGAAGAACTTCGTCTGCTTTTCTTAAAGCATCCGGCATTGTGGTTCTACGGTCAACAATTTCAAGTAATTTATCATTCGGAATAACGATTAAGGTATCCACATGCTCTTTCAGACGTTCGATTCCGCTGACTGCATTGGCCATACGCTGCTTAGCTTCAAATTTGAAAGGTTTCGTAACGATGCCTACTGTTAGAATTCCCTGTTCCTTAGCAATTTGTGCAACGATTGGAGCCGCTCCGGTTCCTGTTCCGCCACCCATGCCACAGGTAACAAATACCATGTCAGAACCCTTGATCAGCTCTGATAGCTGCTCTCTGCTTTCTTCAGCAGCCTTCATTCCTATCTCAGGCTGAGCACCGGCACCGAGACCCTTGGTAAGCTTCTCACCGATTTGGATGCACTGCGGAGCCTTGCAATTTTTCAGGTGCTGCTTGTCCGTATTCACACAAACAAATTCAACACCTACGATATTTTCCTCTATCATTCGATTGACGGCGTTATTACCTGCTCCTCCTACCCCAATTACCAGTATTTTTGCAGTAGTATCCGCCTCATTTGTTCTTATCTCAAGCAAGGTCAATTCCTCCTTCATCGTATTCTTTCTATAAATTTAGCACAGCTTTTCTGCCCAAAAAATTGTTTTACATTTCCTCTGAAAACCACATTATAATGGGATGAAATCTCGATCTCATACAATTTATGGTGTTCCTAATCCTAATATATATAATATCTTTAAATTCCCAAATAATCAAGCACAATTTTAAGAAAATGTGAATTATTTAGCTAATTATTATCTAATCTGACATTTTCTTAGGGACTGCAATAATCGTTTTAGTACCCTCACTATATTTTGTCATATCCAGTTCTAGCTTTGTTCCTTCAGACTTGTCCAATATGTGATTAAGCTCTCCACCGGAATCCTGCAGAATGTCTCGCAGCTCGCATAAAACTTCATCATAGGCAGTCCTCTTTCCCAACAGCGCGGTAACCTTGTCACAATCCACCGTGACCTCATATTCGCTGTTGAACCTGATTGTCTTAACCCCTAAATCAAATTTATCGACCAGTTGGGTCAGGTTCAGAATTGTATCAAAAAGCTCATCCTTTTGTACTTCGAGCTTCTCATTCAATATGATTTTATTGAACTTAAGACCTTTTATCAACGGTATGTCCGGTAGCTGCTCCGAAGAGCTTTCGACTACTATTCCATCCTTATCAAAATACAGGTATTCTCCCATGAATTCGACGCAGCCGGTCATCATCTTCTCATAAATTCTGACTGTGACCGTATGGCTGCCATTCAGCTCCAAGTCTGCCTTTTCAATATAGGGCAGCTTGAAATCGGTAAAATAATTGTATTTGAGATACAAAAGCAATGCATTGGATTCCAGTTTGGTCTTAATCAGCTGATTCTTAATCTCCTCTTCTGTATATCTGGTTGCACCTATTACCTTTACATCCTTTATTGTGAATCCAACTCCAAAGATCAGGAGTGGGATAACAAGAAAGAGCATAACCTTCAGTCCTCGGACTGTGAACCTCCTCAGTACGGTATTAGATTTTCTGTACGTTTTTTTACCCATTCCTTACTCCCATGTACTTATAAGACATTTTCACTGCAATACCGGATGTTGGCTCCCAACAGTGACAGATCTCTGCAGATGTCCTCATAGCCTCGTTCGATACTGGTGGCTTCCCTGATGACAGTTGTTCCTCTTGCTGCCAAGCCGGCAATGACCATGGCTGCCCCACCTCTCAGATCATGGGCTTCCACTACCGCACCCTGAAGCTGTCTGACACCTGTTATTTCTGCACGGTTTCTGTGGGCCTCAAGACTGATCCTTGCCCCCATTTTCCTAAGTTCTTCTGCGTTCTGAAAGCGAGATTCGAATATTTCTTCCTGTATCGTGCTTTTTCCATCCGCCAGACTTAATACGGTCATGAATTGCGACTGCATATCCGTTGGAAACCCGGGATAGGGCTGTGTCTTCAGTAATTCAATCGGCAGAGGTCTTCCCTTACAGCTGATTTTCAGGTTATTCCCATCAGCTTCTATGTTACAGCCGATTTTCCTTAAGGTTCGAATTACGGATTCAATCTGTCTGATAGGAGTATCATATAATAATGCTTCTCCCCAGGCAGCCGCAATAGCTGTCATATATGTTCCGGCAACGATACGATCCGGCGGAAGCGTATATTCCACATCCTGAAGCTTCTTAACACCTTCCACCTCGATAAAGGCAGAGCCCTTACCGCAAATCCTTGCACCTGCTTCTACCAGGTAGTTACATAACTCTATAACCTCCGGTTCTCTTGCTGCGTTATATACTCGTGTGACTCCTTCAGATAACACGGCGGTTAGTATTGCATTCTGAGTAGCACCTACGCTGGGGAACTCCAGAAATATGTCATTCCCGATGATTTTATCCGTATGACAATGGATAATGCTTTCATCCTCACCTAAAAACTCTTGTTTAATATTCATCTTCTTTAATGCGTTCAGGTGATAATCAATCGGACGTTTCCCGATGGAACAGCCACCCGGATAAGAAATCGTTGCCTGATGGCACCGTCCCAGTAATGCGCCTAAGAAAAGAACCGAGCTTCTCATCTTTCTGACAGAGCCCTCCGACACGGCACACACCCGAACCGTAGTCGTGTCCACAATCAGGGTATTGCCCTCCCATACGGCTTTACAGCCGATTTCCTCGAGAACCTTTATCATATGGAACACATCAAGAATTTTGGGGCAGTTCTTTAGTATTGTAATACCTTTATTCAAAATTGTTGCAGCAATGATGGGTAATGCAGCATTCTTTGAACCTTGTATTTTCACTTGACCCTTTAACTGCTCACCGCCGATTACAGCGATACTCGACATAGCACACCTCAGACAATTAAGGAAATATACTACTACTATATGAAATCTCCTTTGTCCGCGTGATAAAAGCAAGAGAGTGTAGTTATATGGTGTACGTTCTAGGGTATGGCACCTGAAATTTTGACTTGCCTTTCCCTACCTTCGGGATGCTTCTTACAAGCCTCATCCCGTATGGCAATGCTGTCCATTGGAACAGCATCGCCACTGAGTCTTGACGAATCATAAGCCCCTCAGTCGGCCGGTCTGCTCAAAATTTCACCTGCCAAACCCTAGAACGGGATATACTCTAATAATAAAACACTATTTTATGTACCTAATAAAGACATCCATCACTTTTATCCACTTTTATAATAATTTCATAATTATGATCTCTCTGATCGTATTTGGTTTGATACGCCGAGTACGATTCCCATCTCGAAGAGGATTACCATGACTGAGCTGCCTCCGTAGCTGATGAACGGAAGGGGGATACCGGTTGAGGGTATGGTATTGGTAACAACTGCGATATTGATTA
>JAEZHX010000189.1 GCA_023436765.1 Bacillota bacterium | reverse complement strand
TCTTGCACAGATCAACCCCTCCCTCGCTAACAGAGCAAGGGTAGTCTTGGACCTCAACAAGTCGGAACGCCATATCAGAGGTGGAATGGCAACAAAGGAAAAGTATCTCCATAAGACGAGATACAACAATGCATTTTAAATATGATCGTAAAAGAAAAGAGATTGTTCCATACAGTTAAGCATGGGATAATCTCTTTTGCTTACAGCCGAACAGCTTGTCCCGCCAGAAAATCGACTTTGATATCAATGAATATGTATCAACACTACTCTACAGTGATAAAACCATAGTTCTTTAATTGAGTCAGAAATGAATAGGTACATTCACGGCAGGTATCCTCTGCAACATCATAGGTGTTCATCAGCTGCTGTAAAATATCAGAAATGGGAACTGGGCTTTGGATATAGTCCCATATTTCATTCGCTGCACCCTTAAGCAAGAAATATTTCCCTGAAGAGAAATCAATCATTACCTTCTCGCCGTCCAATTCTGTTACCTCCAGATCTTTAATCAACTTTACCTTACTGTTCTCGTTCATATATAACCTCCATATTTTCTCAATATTATTTCTCGTATTCTTCAATGGTTGATGTTTCGTATACGGGTAAGCTCAGATAAAACGTGCTGCCCTTACCTAAAGTACTTTCACAACGGATATTACCTTTATGCTTTTTCATAATAGAGGATGCAATCGATAATCCAAGCCCACAGCCCTGTAGGAGCTCCGGTGTACGTGAGTTGGAAACCATATAGGTACGCTCAAATATATGGGGCAGATTTTTTCGGTCAATTCCGATACCGGTATCTGCTACAGATATAACGATCTCCTTTCTACATAGACTTGCACCGAGGATAATTTCATCCTCCCGGGAGGAATACTTTAATGCATTCGTAAATAGATTATCCAGTACACGTTCAAACATCTCCCGGTCAAGCTGAACATAATAAGGAAAATCCTCCGGAATTTTATGGGACAGCCTGCGTTCAGAGTATTTGATATCTGATTGGCAGGCATGAAAGAAATTCCGAAGATAGCCTCCAATCGGAACCGGCTTTAAACGGAGTGGTTCCTCTATCGATTCTAATTTAGTGAATACCAGCATTTCGTTCAGCAGATAGTCAAGAGAGAGCAGCCGGTTGTACATCTGATTCAGTGTTCTACATACTTCCTGTTCGTCAAGATGTTCAAAGCTTAGCAGATACTCAACATATCCCCGTAAGGAAGTGATCGGTGATCTCAGGTCATGAGAAATGTTTGCCAGAAGTTCGGAGCGTTTCTTTTCGCTCTCCATCAGTCGTTTGTTTGTTTCCGTTAGCCTTAGGTTTGCCTGATGAAGTGCTATGGTCAAGTCCTCTACTGATAATTCTGGTTTTGTAAATTCTATCTTTCTCCTATCATCAATCATACCGGTATCCCCTGTTTCGTATGAAAGGTATAACCCTTCGACCATACAGTTTCAATGGCATTCGCAAGCGCCTGGTAGGACTCCAGCTTCTTGCGCAGCCGGCTGGCGATCACATTGATCGTCCTTCGGTCATTGTCCGAATATGTATTCCAGAAGTGCTTGCTAATCATTTCAAAGCTAACGACCTGGTTCGCATAGGTAAGCAGTAGCAGGAGCAGATCATACTCCCGATTGCTGAGAAGAATTTCTTCCTCTAAATAGTAAGCCTTATGGTGAGTGAGATTTAAGGTTAAAGGGGGGTGGAGTATGATATTTTCTCTATACCTGCGGAGCTGAACCTGGATTCTGGCGGACAGTTCGCGAAAACCATAGGGCTTGATCAGATAATCATCTCCGCCAAGCTTTAAGCCTCTGACTTTATCATTTTCAGTTGTACGGCCGCTTAGGAAGATGATAGGAGCGGAGGAGATACAACGGATCCGTTTACAAAGCTCAAACCCATTGATTCCCGGCATCATGACATCCAGTATGATGCAATCAGGATGAAAGCTCTCAACCAACTTTAAGGAATCCTCCGGCCGGGAGGAGGTCTTCACTGTATAACCTTCCTTGGTAAAGTATCTGAAATTAATATCCAAAATATCTGCATCATCATCGATGAAAAGAATGTTTGACATTAAGGTATCTCCTTGATATAATGTAAAAAAATGGAAATTAATAATTACATCTCATGATAAAAGTAAATTAATAGGGAAGAGTTACAACCTATATTATACAATAATTGGAAAATATTTCAATATAAATATTTAAAACAATATAAGTAACAGGTGGTGTAACATCTTATGATATTCATAGTGCTGGGTACGCAGAAATTTCAATTAAACAGATTACTAAGGGAGGTGGATGAGCTTATTGAAGAGGGAACTATTACACAGGAAGTTGTTGCCCAGATAGGGGCATCTGATTATATTCCCAAGCATTACAAGTACTTTCGGTTTATTGATAAGAATCAGTTCGACGAATATATAGAGCAATCTACTGTAGTCATTACGCATAGTGGGGTAGGTTCCATCATCTCTGCATTGAAAGCAAAAAAGCCGACAGTGATCTATCCCAGACTGCATAAATACCATGAACATGTTGATGACCACCAGCTGGATATTGCCAAAGCTTTTGAGAAAAAGAATTATGTAATCTGCCGGCATGAGGAAGACACTTTATCTCAAGTTATGAAACGATGCTGGCATTACCCCTTTGAAGAATATGTTTCAAATACTAATAATATTGTAGGTTTGATACGGGGATTCTTGGAGGAAAACAGCAGGACCGGGAAAATATGCTTTACTGCTTCCTTAGGGGGCCATTTGGAGGAAATCGCAAGGCTTGCAGTGCTGAAAGATCAACTCGATATTTTCCTGTTAACGGAAAAAGGCGGCTTCGGTGAGCAAAAATTTTGCAGTACTGTATACTATCTGAGCCAAATGAATCGAAAAGAAATATTGTTCCTGCCAAAGTTCATAAAATCCTTTTTGAAATCCTTCTATGTTTTATTGAAGGAAAAGCCGGACTGTATCATTTCAACCGGGGCGCTCGCAACTTTTCCAATCAGCCTGATAGGAAAACTGATGGGAAAGCAGATTATATATATTGAATCCTTTGCGAGGGTAGATACAGCATCTCTTACAGGGAGGCTGATGTACCGGGTGGCCGATATGTTCATCGTACAATGGAAGGACCTGCTGGAGTTGTTTCCGAATGCAGTATACGGGGGAAGCATTTTTTAATAAACACAGGAATATAACTAGTATGGAGCATATATCTGGACAAAGAATCCCTTGCCACGGAGGTGTACGTGGTTTTGATTATTGAGGAAGGGGTCATTTCCACTGATCATATGGGGCCGGGAATATACCTTCGAGAGGAGTTTAACAATGTTTGAAACAATCATATCCAATTTTCATTTGGAGAAAATCTTTTGGATTTTAAAGGTAAAATTAAAGTATATTTTGTTGGTGACTGTCATATTTGCTTTAGGAGTAGGGTACTATGCGGACTATACGCGTTCCTCCACCTATGTCGCTCAGATATCCTTATATGTATACAGTAACCCGGAATATATTACCGATCCTACGGTAAATATCAATAGCTCTGATTTTAATCAGGCTACGAAGCTTGTGACCAGTTATATGCAGATTATTCGCAGCAAGACCTTCTTAAAGAAGGTCTTGGAAGAAACTGGCCTGCCCTACAGTGCTGAATATCTCAGAGCCTGTATCAGTTCAACTCCGATAGAGAATACAGCAGCATTTTACATAAACGTTTCAAACCCCATTCCTGAGAATGCAATGAATATTGCGAATGCGATTGGATATATTGCTCCGAATGAGATCACGAGAATAGTGAAATCCGGAGGTATCGAGGTATTGGACAAAGCCGAATTGCCCATCGTGCCATATCAGTCAACCAATGTGGTGAAAATGGCTATTATCGGGGGAGCGGGCGGATTTATGCTGTCCGCATTTCTATTCCTGCTCCGAGGGTTGAAGGATACTACGGTCAGAAAGAAGTTTGAAATCAGTAATCTGTTTACTATTCCAATACTGGGGGATGTACCGCTGCTGCTATCACCCAGCAGGAAAAGACCGGCCATAAAAGTACTAAACCAGGATTCCCCCTTTGTACTACGTGAAGCCTATAACAGCATCAGAGCAAATTTACGTTTTACCGCACGGGGAGAGAAATGTCCGGTATATGCCGTAACCAGTGTAGATGCGGCAGAGGGGAAAACCCTAAACACAATAAATTTGGCAATATCCTTTTCGCAAATCGGCAAAAAGGTATTAGTAATTGATGCTGATATGAGAAAAAGCTGCATGAATGCCATGCTGGATATTGAACCGATCGACGGCTTAAGTGAATATCTGGCTGGGTTGGTTGATACACCATACATTATAGAATACCTGACTAACCTGTCCATTATCTCCTGCGGCGAGTATCCGCCAAATCCTGCAGAGCTGCTGTCCGGTAGTAAATGGCATCATTTAATAGAATTATGCAAGAAGGAGTTCGATATGATCTTTATCGATCTGCCACCGGCCGGTATCGTGGCAGACGCCCTTTTACTGGTAAATGATGTGACGGCATACATATTGATCGTCAGAGAGAAAGTAACGAAATTTGATCGGGAGCAGATGGTGGCCCGGAAGCTGGAAGCCTTAGGTGCTAATATATGCGGGTTTATCTACAACGGAATATCCGTAAAATCGCAGGATTATGCCTACAAACATTATGGAAAAGAATATATTAATTGATTTTCACGCACATATCCTTCCGGGCATGGACCATGGCTGTGAGGATACAGCTATGGCTGTCAGGCAATTAAGAATGGCAGCAGAGCAGGGAATTGATATCATAATTGCCACCTCCCACTTCTACCCACATATGGAGAGCGTGAATGGCTTCTTAAGTAGACGGGAGGAAGCCTGGGATGAGCTGAAGGCTGTATGGAGCGGAGTCCGGCCGGAAATCAGGCTGGGAGCAGAGGTATTAGCATGTAATAATATAGACCAAATGCCTGGCATTGAGAAATTATGCGTAGAGAACAGCAAGCTCCTGCTGTTGGAAATGCCCACACGTGGACAATGGGGAGCGAAGCTGATTGAAGCAGTGGTAAGACTTCGGGATAAAAAGGGCTTGGAGGTCATATTGGCTCATGGGGAGCGTTATGAGGCAGAGGAGACACAGAAGCTGTTAAGAAAGGGTTTTCAGCTGCAATTGAATGCAGCTTCTCTGGCGAAGCTTGTTTCCTCCGGCCGTATTAAGGGATATATAAATGGACATCACGTTGCAGCCTTTGGAAGTGATATCCATGGATTAGGGAATCATTATAAGGCGTTCACCAGGGCAATGAAGAAATGGGGGCCTGAGGCGGAGAGGGTTATGGAATTGACCAGCAGCCTTTTAGCAGTGCAAACAGAGCAGGTGCTATAAGAAACGAGGAGAATTTACATGATTAAGGTAAGTGTTATTGTCCCTGTATACAATACGGAGAGATATCTTAGAAGATGCCTGGATGCTTTGGTAAATCAGACGCTTGAGGAGCTGGAGATTATTCTGGTGGATGATGGTTCAACGGATGGCTCCGGAGAAATTATGAAGGAATATGTGCAAAGGTATGGAGAGAGAGTGAAATTATTTTCCAAGGAAAATGGCGGACAGGCCTCCGCCCGGAATATGGGGATAAAACTAAGCACAGGCAAATACATCGGCTTTGTAGATTCGGATGATTATGTGGAACCAAAAATGTTCGAAATAATGTATCAAACTGCCGAGCAGGATCAATGCGATATGGTGGAGTGCCGGTACCGTTACCTATGTGACGAAGGAAAAAAAACGAAGGAATATAGAGCCAGAGGGCATATCAGACAATATAGGAATCAAAGGGAGATGTTTATCAATACACAGGCATCCCCCTGTAATAAGCTCTACCGCAGAGAGGTGCTAATGCAGGAAGATATAAACTTCCCGGAGGGACTCATATATGAAGATACTGCCTTTTATATTAAAACGATTCCTTATATTAGGAAGGAACGATATTTGGAGGATCGATTTTATCACTATTACCTGAGGGGCAGTTCAACAATGAATGGGAATAAAAGCAGAAGGGTTGGAGATATTTTTCCTGTTCTGAGAGATGTTTTGGATTTCTATCATAAGAATGCCTTCTATAGTATATATAAAAAGGAACTGGAATATTTTTGTGTGAAGATATTGTTGTGCAGCTCCTTAAGGAGAATTGGGAGGGTCAGAGACAAAAAAATGGCGAGGCAGCTGTACGATAAGACCTTTTCCTTTATCCGTGAGAATTTCCCCGGGTATAAGCAGAACCTGTATCTGAAGGGGAAAACAGGAGTGTATCTCAGACTGGTTAATCGATGGAACAGTAAATATATAGGAAGGGTATTAGGACATATCATGAAAGGATAGAGTTATGAAGACATCAGTTGCAATGGCCACCTACAACGGGGCTGATTACATACAGGAACAACTGGACTCCATATTGAGGCAGACCAAAGCTGTGGATGAGGTAATCATATGCGATGACTGCTCTAAGGATTCTACAGTGTCCATAGTGAAGGAATATATCCGGCAGCACCGACTACAGGACAGCTGGAGAATAGAGGTGAACGAAACAAACCTGGGCTTTGGTACGAATTTTATTCACGCCATCGGGAAAACCACAGGAGATCTGATCTTCTTCAGTGATCAGGATGATATATGGACCCCTGACCGGATAGAGGTAATGTCCTCCATCCTGGAGGAGCATCGGGAAATACTTATGCTTGGCTCTGAATATGATCCATTCGAAAGCTCGGAAGATGCATATAAAGCATCCCCACGGGACCTTAAGAAATTTACGGGTGATCATTCACTGGAACATGTAAAACTGCGGGCCAAAAGTATATTTATCGGAAACCTGGGCTGCTGTATGTGTATCAGAAGGAGCTTCTTTGATCAGATTTTGCCTTATTGGCATGAGGGCTGGGCTCATGACGAATTTGTCTGGAAGCTGGCGCTTTGTCTGGATGGAGCATACATTTATCATGGTATTACGATCAGGAGACGATTACATGCAACAAATACCAGTATGGGAAAGATGAGGGATATTGGAAAACGGGTCATATTCCTTGAGGATTTACTGAAAAGTCATGAAGGAACTCTTAAGTTTGCTTTAGATCATGATATGGAGCGGAAAGTAATCCAATTAATTGAGAGAAATATCAGATCAGTAAAGCTAAGAATCGAATTGCTGAGAGATAAGAAATATCTGAATACGGTGGGACTGTGCTTCAGGTATTACAAGTATTATCATAGCAGGAAGTCGATTCCGGTAGAGCTTTATATGGCAATGAAGGGGTAAGAAGGAGCGGATAGTGGAGAAGACAGGAATTCAGACTGAAAGCAAATATTTAAAGCCATCGAGAGAAGCTTTAGTTTTTCGTAATAGCTGTATAGCATTTTTTTTTACGCTCTATGTGCTGCCTCAATATTTCGGATTACCTCTGCCAATCTTTGATTTTACCGTACTTCGGATCATGCTTCTCATTATGTTCCTGTTTGTGCTGGGAGTAAAAGAAAGGCAGCGTGACTTTTTCGGAATCATTGCAGAGTCAGGCTCCAGCAAAATACTGATTCCGTATTTGTTTGTATTATTCTATACAATGGTTCTGAGGGTTGATGTAAATGCCTTTTTGAATCCGGTGATTGAGCTGATCTCGTTATACCTACTAGTTTACGTGATCAAAAATTGCTTTGGCATAAAAAACACACTGAACTATATTCTTATCTTTTCCTACCTGCTTGCTGCACTTGGATTAGTGGAATATGTCCTTCAGAGATCACCCTTTTCCTATCTGGAGACTATAAAGGGAATTTATTCAGGACGTTTTATCAGATCAGGTTATTACCGAATCATGGGACCGTCCATTCATTCCCTGGGCTATGGACTTATATTGGTCACCATGGTTCCCATCATATGCTATGACATTGAAAAGGAAGAAATAAATATTTTAAAGCATAAAGTATTATTTCTCATGGTGGCCTGCAATGTATTCTTTACCGGATCGCGCTCCACGCTCAGTGTTTTTCTGCTGGAGGTAGTGCTATTGGCGTTACTGTCAACGAGAACGAATAAAAAGAAGCTCTTGTTGATCGGGGGCTTTCTATTTGCAATAATTACTGCCTTTGTGATTGCGTTTCAGCATACCTCGGTTGCGCAATATATTATGCTACAGCTGACCAGTATTGTGGACGAACTACTTGGAACCACCTATTCCGCTAAGTATGGAGCGGATTTGAATGCACTTGGCAGCAGCTCTAATTATCGGGATCAATTAAAATATATTTTTCAGGTTGAATGGCTCAATCCCTTTATCGGGTTGGGACGGAACAAAAGCTTTTCCAGTGAGATCAACGGTTCGTTTATCCGATCGGTAGATAACTTTTATATCGCTGAGTTCATACGCTATGGCTATCCCGGTATGCTATGCTATATTGCATTTTTACTATATTTTTTGATTCGTATGATACAAAAATGTATTCAGAATAAGTCACAGATCAGCAAGGTGCTTTTTGTCGGCTCCTTATGCTACTGCATTAACATCTTCTGGCTGGATTCGTTACAGACCTTAAAATATCTATACATTTTATTTGCTATTTTTCTGTGTTTACCGGCAAATAGTCCTGCAGCATCAAAGGTGAGGAAGTGGGCAGCGAAGGAAATTCCTTCAAAATATATTAGACAAAGAGGTATGCCATGAATACGGTTAGTATCATAATTCCGATTTATAATGCAGCTCTCTATATAGAAGCCTGTCTGGATAGTATTCAAAAACAGACCTACAGACTTTTTGAGGTTATTTTAGTGGATGACGGCAGCACGGATGCATCAGGTCTGATCTGCGACCTTTATGCGAAAAAAGATAAGCGCTTCACTGTGTATCATAGGAAAAACGCAGGAGTAAGCGCATCGAGAAATTTTGGATTGGCTCATGCCTCTGGGAAGTATATCTTATTTGTGGATGCTGATGATACCATAGACCCGGGGATGCTAAGTGGATGTGTCCAGCTTGCGGAGAAGAATCAGGCGGATTTAGTCATATGCAGCTTCCGTTACTATATGACGGACGAGAATAACAGAGTTGTAGAAAATAGTCTGGGAAACGAGGCTTGTGTATCACCTGGAGAGTTATTTGACCACTGGTTTATGGTCATTGCCGAAAATGAGATTTTAAATCCTCCCTGGAATAAATTCATCAGAAAGGATTTATTGGACGCGAACCATATCAGGTTTCATGAGGAGTTTTCCATATGTGAGGATATGAAGTTTTCCATTCAGACCATAAATGCAAGTAAGAGAGCAGTACTTACCGGGAATATGTACTACAATTACTATCTTAAATCAACCGGTACGCTTGTATTTAAATTTCATGAGAACTATTATGAGGCGTTAACCTGCTTTTATCATTCTGCTTATCAGTATTGTAATAAGTTTGAACATAACAGCACCCAGCTAAGGCTACTTCATACGATATACGTGAATCTGATTATGATGTTTGTAAAACAGATCTGTACGATATCCCCCTGGAATAAGGCAACAAGATACGGGAAAATGAAAGCAATCGGAGGAAACCCGAATTTCCTTCATGCCATAGTTGATGCAGATCTGAACCGAAGAAGAAAGCTGATTTGTTTTTTACTGAAAAAAGGGTGGGTTTCATTAATCAGTGTAATTTATCTGTCCAAGGACAGGCTGGGAAGAATCAGCGGTGCAGGTAACACTGCAGTGAAAGCGCACAAAATGAAGAAAGTAACGATATGATTATACTAGGAGGTGAAATAGAGTGAAAGCGAAGGAGTGCAACAATCAAAGCAACGGTACTATTCCTAAGATAATCCATTACTGCTGGTTCGGAGGCAAGCCCATACCCGAAGGCCTGCAAAGATGCATAGAGACTTGGTCGCTCTTGAACGGCTATACGATTATGCGGTGGGATGAAAGTAATTGTAGCTTTGACGAAAATGAGTTTGTCAGAAAAACCTATCGGGAGAAACAGCTGGGATATATCGGGGACTATTACAGACTGAAGGCTTTATATGAATACGGGGGAATTTATTTAGACACGGATGTGAAGGTTTATAAATCCTTTGATGCACTATTGAACAATAAAGCGTTTTTTAATTTTATATTTGATTGTTCGGTAGGGTCTGCGATTATCGGAGCACAACCGGGTAATCCCTTGATTAAGAATCTGTTGGATATGTATGATGCAACGGTCTTCGGCAAAAATGAGAGCGGGAAGACCTTTAAATGGAATGGGAATCAGTTGATTGTCAATGGCTATGCAACCAGCAATTATTACTATACCTACTACATACTGAAGCACTATCCGGACTTTCTGTTGAATAACAGATATCAGGACCTGGGTGACTTTGTTATTTTTCCGAAGGAATATTTTGAGATAGGAACTCTAACGGCTAAGCATTATGCCATACATTTGTGTTCAGGTGAATGGCGTTTGAAGGAGGATAATCACAAGAGTCTGAAGAACCGAACGAAGCTAATCATTACAAAATGGCCGGCTTTATTCGATAAGCTACAGATCCTTGTACGAAAATATCGATATGACAGAATGAAAAAGGATATTCCCTTTTACCCCTGTTATCTGGCCCAGAAAGCGGGCAGAGAGCTGCCTGACTTATAGAGGATGGATTAGTAATCTACAGAAGCAGGAGGTGATACCGGTGAATTTTTGGAATCGTTTTTGGGGCGTATGCCAATATGAATTGCAAAATGTATCCTTTAGTTACTTTGTTGCTTTTTCTTTGATTGGAGCCGCACTTGTGCATGTGGGCTGCCTGATCTATGTCAGGGTGAAGAAGCAACCAATTTATCTCAGCACGGAAATAATCATAATGCTGCTGGTCAGTTATCTCATTTTTATCGCACAGATCACAGTACTGAACCGTGAATATGAACGTGGAGCAAGGACCTTTGATACAAAATCGTTACGGATTGACAGTTCCATGAGGCAGAACCTGACAAATCTGCTGAATGTTTTTTTGTTCTTTCCCCTTGGTATCCTGCTTGCAGGATTACAGTACCATAAAAGATGTATTTATCGGATCATCATGGCTGTAAGCTACTGCTTTCTGGCGAGCTTTCTGATCGAATGCACACAGTATATAACAAATAGAGGCTATTTTGAAATTGATGATATAGAAGCAAATATGTTAGGTGGACTGTCTGGCAACATATTCCTATGGTTATGTTTCAGAGCAGTCAGATTAATCAGTACAATGCGGAGATGTGAAAATGGGAAGGAAACCTGAGCAGAAAATATACAAAAAGTTTACATTCATGGATTTTATTGTGGTAATCGCTTGTCTCATAACGTTAGTGGCCTTAATTATAGTAGTAAAATATTCTAATGATAAATCCAGAGCCGAACAAAACAAGCTTGCGGAGAAAAGGATGATGAACCAGGAAGGTATGATTGACGATTCAACAATGAACATTTCGGATTTGTTGGTAATCAATGAGGTAAATCAGGCCGGGTGGATTGAACTCTATAACAGGGATTCCAATGAGAAGCTGGAGCTTTCAAACTACTATCTGACTGTCGACAGTATAAAGAAATATACCTTTCCGGAAGGGGAAGGGATAGAAGCCGGTGAATTGTTATGTGTAGAGGGATTGGGGAATTTGGGCACAGCTGACAATGAGTTGATCGGGATATACAATGAGAAGGGAGAAAACCTGAAAAGTATCCTTCTTCCGGAACTGGGATATGAGGAAAGCTATGGCTGCAAAACGGAGGGGGACATCAGCTATTACTATTTGACGGCATCAAAGAACAAGAGCAACAGTGAAAGCGAGATCCTCCAAAAGGAGGTGCTCGCATTTTCGGTTCCGGGTGGATTTTATGATGAAAGCTTTCTGCTGGAACTTACAGCGGCGGAAGGAAGGACGATTTATTATACACTGGACGGCTCAGAGCCTACGCTGGATTCAGAGCTCTATCAGGAACCCATCAAGATTGAAAATAAAAGTGGATCTAATATGCATTATGCTACCGCTGCAGGGATTGACTACTTAAATTCCTATCAACCCGCAAGTATCAGTATGGGTATGACCGTCAGAGCTATTGCTGTGGACTCTGCCGGAAACAGCAGTGAGACGAAAACCCAGTCATATTTCATTGGATTAAGAAATGCGAGTGATATTAAGAATCTTCCGGTCCTGTCTATAGTAACGGCACCGGAAAATCTTTTTGACTATTTTGACGGCATCTATGTGACGGGCCGAAGTTATGAAGATGCGCTGGCAAGAGGTGAAGATGGCAGTAATTCTGCTAATTATCTAAATGACTGGAAGAAAGAGGTGCATGTTGAGTACTTTGAGCCAAAAAAGGATAAAACCTATGAAGGTAATATGTCAATCAGTATGATAAAGGATATCAGTATAACATTTCCGCAGAAGAGCTTATTATTAACCGCTGAGGGGGGTGCTTTTGCCGGTTCAAGCTTAGCGGATTACTATAATGAGATAAGCAAGCGCTTGGTGGTACAGACGAACAGGAAGGATAATAATTATAAAATAAGGGAGTATTTAGCCGGAAGCTTACTGACCGGGACCTCCGTAGGTACGCCGGAAATCATGCCGTGTATTGTGTTCATTAATGGAGAGTATTGGGGAGGTTATATGCTTAGAGCCGAGTATGATGAGAGGTATATAAAAAAACATTATGGGGTTGATGAAGCTGAGGTACTGCTTGCTACTGACGGCAGAATCACCAACAGGTCAGGATATCAGACAACGCTTAATGAGCTGTATGAATATATTGCGGGAAATGATTTGAAGCTAGATAAAAATTATGCATGGGTCAAGGAACATATGGATGTACAGAACTACTTGGAATATTTTTGTGCGAATATGTATCTGGCTAATGCGGAGTATGGTTTCGATAAACTCGTGATGTGGAGAACAATTAAGGAGCAGGGAACGGTTTATGAGGATGGCAGGTGGCGATTCTTGATGCCCAGATTGGATAATACGATGAAGAATAAAGAGGCGGGCAAGGTTGCTACCAGCACCGTGAATACCTATCTGCAAGCAGGCTTGGCCGAGGATGACTTTTTTAAATATCTGATCAGAAACGACGAGTTTAAGAATGACCTTTTACTGATAATGACGGAAATGGCTGACCATTACTTTACGGAGGAACGAGCAAATTCTGCAATTTCAGAGCTTTCATTGCAGATGAAGAAGATGGTAGTAATGAGCTATAAGAGATTTACAGGGAACCTTGAAGATACCTTCTATACGAAAGAGCTTGATAAAATTGAGAGCTTTTTTGCGGAAAGAAAAGAATATATCTTAAGGTATACAAAGGAGGTAATAAGTCAGGGAGGTATCAGTAATTTTGATGATGATGCAGTATTTGAGTGAGTTGATTCATGCCCAGTTTGAGCATAGAAGGCCCGATAACATTCCGGAGGGGATCTCTGTTGATGATCTTCTGACAATCGCACATAGGAATCATATGCAGTTTATGATCTTAGGCGCTTTACTGAAGACAGATCTGGAGGAGGAAAAGAAGTCGGACATAAAACAGTATATTATACCAAGCGCTATGATGAGTCTGGCGCAGGCATGCTGCCTCAAGGAGCTCGAGGAGAACTTTGAGCGGGAGGGTATCTATAATCTGACTTTGAAAGGAGCGGTCCTTAAGGGTCTATATCCTTCTCCCGAGCTGAGGGAGATGAGTGATATTGATGTCATGATATATGATGTAAATTTGAACCGTGCAAAAAAAGTAGTGGAGGAAATGGGCTTTACTTTGATTGCGTCTATCAAGCATCACGATATCTATAGAAAGTCCCCCTGGTTGGTAATCGAACTGCATCATTCGTTATACGATGAGGATGTGGATCGGATTCAGTATGAATATTTTAAAAATAACAAAGAACTGAAAGTAAAAGAAGGTAAAAAATATGCATTGCAATTTGAAACAGAGGACTTCTATGTATATCTGATCGCACATATGGCAAAGCATTTTTATGAAACCGGCTGCGGCATTCGTAATATAGTTGATGTTTATATCTACCGGAAGCTATATGAAGGTAGCTGGGATACGGCTGTCATTGAATCGGAGCTTAAGAAATGCGGACTGACAGCGTTCGAAAATCGGATTCACACCTTAGCCCGTGTATGGCTGGGAGGAGAAAGGACGGATCTGTACTCGACAATGCTTTTTCATTACATGGTAGATTGTGGAATCTACGGAAAAGGGGAATATGGGATGTGGGGCCAGTTTGCGTTGCTGAATGAAAATAAAACCATAAAGCATCAGTCCTATGCTAAGTGGTGGTATTACTTCCCGCCGAGAACCTACATGCAGAGAGACTATCCCTGGCTTAAAAAATACCCTGGCTTACTATCGGTAGCGTGGGGAATCAGAGCAGTGCACGGACTATTCAGTAAAGACGGTAGAGAAAAGAGAAAAATGCTTTTGAATATTAAAAGCGAAGAGGTCTGTACGATCAATGAAATATATAAGGGCATGCAGATGAATTTTAATAAGTACTAGAGAGCTATCGCCGGAAAGAATAGCATTAAGGAAATCTGAGGGGGATTACTTAAGAAATGAAACGTGTACTAGGGCACAGGCCGAGAAAAAAAAGAGCAGCAATCGTTACGATCATCAGTAAAAATTATGGAAACAGACTTCAGAATTATGCCCTGCAGGAGGTTCTGAAGAAGCTGGGTCTCGAGGTGTTTACCGTCCCCTATCAGTCCGGTTTTAAGGACATGGCAAAAGAGAGGATAAAGCTGGTATTGATCTTGTTCCTGCCTTATTTTCGGAACAGGTGGATCTGGGAATATTTTAACAAAAGCTATATCCACGGGGCGATACGAAAGCCGAGCGATCAGTTCCTGAATGACAGGTACGATTACTTTATCGCGGGAAGCGATCAGATATGGAATCCAATATTCTGGATCAATTCGGAACGCGAGTTTCTGACAGCCTTTGATCAGGATAAGAGAATCGCTTACGCCGCAAGCATTGGGTTAGACCGATTACCGGAGGAATATCTGGAACGGTATAGACACTATCTGAACGGTATACCAAGCATCTCCGTGCGGGAGGACAAAGCGGCTGATATTATTCGTGCCTTGACAGGACGGAAGGTACCGGTTGTACTGGATCCTACGATGCTTATTACAGAAAAGGAATGGGGAAAGTTGATTCGTTCCTGCAGGAGCTTGGTTCCAAACAGATATATCGTGAAATATATTCTTGGGACGAAATCAGAGGAATACGAGAAACATATGAAGGCCAGCGCATTAGAAGAGGGTCTGGAGATTGTTGATCTGCTGGACGAGAACGGGTTCGCAAAGCGGGGAATGGGGCCGCTGGAGTTTGTTACCTATATTGCGAACAGTGAACGGACCTATGTAGATTCCTTTCATGGAACAGTATTTTCCATTTTGTTCTCAAAACCCTTTGTGGTATTCGAACGACCCTTTGAGAAAGGTGCCGGTCTGATGACCTCCAGACTGGATACGTTGCTATCTACCTTCCGGCTGCAGGATAGAATGGTTAGGACACCGGCAGACCTTAAGAGGATTGATCAGGAATGCGATTTTTCTGGTGTGGAGGAGATCCTCTCTGCAAAAAGAAAGGAAGCCTTGGATTTTTTAAGGAAAGCATTGGAGATGGAAGAGGGTGAAGCATTTGAAGATGGAAAGAGCTAAGAATGCCACAAGAAATATTATCTTTGGCACAGTCCTGAAGATGTATCAGATCGTAATCCCCTTTTTTATGAGAACAGCGATGATATATTTACTTGGAATAGAGTATCTTGGGCTGAATGGCTTATTTGCTTCGATACTGCAGGTTCTTAACCTGGCAGAATTAGGTGTCGGAACGGCTATGGTATTTAGTATGTATAAGCCAATCACAGAGGATGATGATCAGAGGATATGTGCGCTGATGCATCTGTATAAGGTGTATTATCGGTTCATCGGCGGGCTGATCCTTATCGCCGGTTTGTTGTTGTGTCCCTTTGTCCCGAGGCTGATCAAGAGTGGAATTCCTGCGGATATGAATGTCTACATTCTTTATCTGTTGAATCTGGCAGCTACGGTATTATCTTATTGGCTTTTTGCATATAAGAATTCATTGCTGCAGGCATATCAGCGATCGGATGTAATCAGCAAGATAACCTTAGTCACGAATACCGCAACCTATATACTTCAGTTCCTATTATTATTCCTCTTTCGGAATTACTATTATTTTCTTATGACCTCCCTGGTGCTGCAGGCAGTGAACAATATTTTTACTTCCTTTGTAGCAGATAAGATGTTCCCTGACTATAGAGCTAAGGGCAGGCTGCCGAAGGATCAGGTCAAAGAGATAAATCACCGGATCCGGGATTTATTCACCTCGAAGTTGGGAACGGTAATTGTCAATTCTTCGGCTACGTTAATTATATCTGCGTTCTTGGGTTTAACGGCGCTGGCAATCTATCAGAACTATTTTTATCTGATATCCTCTGCAATCGGGTTTGTAACTGTGATTTTTTCTTCCTGTACTGCAGGAATAGGAAACAGCATTATAACAGAAACAGAAGAAAAGAATTTTCGTGATTTGAAAAAGTTTACCTTCCTGATCGCCTGGATTGCGGGATTTTGTACCTGCAGCTTCCTATGCTTATTTCAACCGTTTATGAAGCTATGGGTTGGGGAAGAACTGATGCTTGGATTTTCTGCAGTAATTTGCTTTTGCGTATATTTTTTTCTCTATGAAGTAAATCATCTATTGATTACCTATAAGGATGCGGCCGGAATTTGGCATGAGGACAGGTATCGACCACTGATAACTGCTTTGACAAATCTGATCTTAAGTATGATTTTGATACAGTTCTGGGGGATCTATGGGGTACTGTTCTCAAGCTTTTGCAGCATGCTGCTTGTGGGGATGCCCTGGCTCCTGCACAATCTCTTTACAGTGCTTTTTAAGAGAAACCAATGGGAGTATATCAAGGGACTGCTAAGGTACACCTTAGTGACAGCTTTTGTCTGTGTCATAACCTACTGGGTCAGTGACCGTCTTCCGAAGAATGGATTACTGTGGTTTGTTGTGCAAGGGGCTGTATGCTTCACGGTGTCAAATGTATTATTTCTGATCATATATTATCGCCTGGAAGAATTCTCGGAGATGAAAAGGCTGATCGCAAGGGTATCCGCAAAAATGCAAATCAGGAATACATCAGCAGTAGTCGATAAGTGAAAAGTAACCCTAATGAGAGGAGGCCCTGTATGAAGAGGCTAAAAATAAGTAAAAAGGGTGTATTAATATTTATGAAAAGAGCTTTTATCATAGGCTACGTACTTGTGAGCCTAATGGCTTTCATCTTTATCGGATATGATGTGCTGTTGAAGGTAGACAGCAGATTAACTTCTCAGAAGCTTGGTCAGTTTAAATCAAGAACGGAATGGATCAACACTATGAAAGAGAAGGCGATTGATGAGTATTATGATATGCCAAGGATGCAGGGCAATTTGGGGTTTCCCCGCCTGATCACACAGTTTAAAATTGATAAAAATGCTCCGCTCTATGCCTGGCAGACTGCAGGATTGCTGTTGGGCCTGTATGAATGTACTACCGAAGAGGAATTCGAGAAAATTGTCAATAAAAGAAGAGATTTGCAGGATATGACAGGGGAAGAGATTGACAGTGCAATGCTCGCGTACGCATTAAGCTTTATGCCTGATGAGAAATATAAGTCGGCAGACCTGATCAACAGCAATATTTTGGAGGATATCAATTCCTGCATGGACGCAGAGAAAGGAACAATCATGTATCGGGAGAGTTATCCTACCTTTCGTTTTGTCGATACCGTTGGTTTGGTATGCCCGTTCTTAGCGGTAGTGGGAGAGGAAGAAAATAATGACTCCTATAAGGAATTAGCACTGGCTCAGATTTTAGAGTATGAGGATGTGGCTTTTGATGAGGATTATGATTACCTTCCCTTTCATGCATATGACCTTCAGACAGAGACTCCCCTTGGAAAATACGGCTGGGGTCGCGGTACCGGATGGTATGCGCTGGGTGTAATTGATACATACAGTGAGTTGGAGGATAACCAGAAGGCGGAGCTCAGGGAAAGCATTGTGAAGTTGGCAGAAACCTTGAAGAAGTATCAAAAGGAGGATGGCGGCTGGGGGAGCACAATTAATGTTGTGTCCAGCCAGACGGATACATCGGCTACTGCAATGTTTTTATATTTCATCAAGCGTGCGTGTAATCTTGGTGTCATAGAGCTCACTGCTTATGAAGAATGTATAGAACGTGCGGAAATGTGTTTAATGTACAATACACATCCGGACGGACGAGTCATGAATACGGAAGGAGATTGTATCGCGATCGGTAATTATTCCTACGATTATAAGCCCATCCCTTTTACCCTGGGAATTACACTACGCGCGGTTTGCTTGGACCAATAGAATCAGAATAAACTCTGCCCATCGGCGATTGATACAGCTGGTGGGCTGAGTTTTTGATTGTCCTTTCGCATCGGGTGATATTTTTGGCTTGAATATATATACTTAATATGATAAAATATGGAAATAATTAACATCTGCAATGGACAGGATTTCATCCGTTAATATTCAGGTGACCCTCAGGAGATTGAGCATGAGAAAAAAAGTAATGGCTGATTTGGGTATCCTCTGTAAAGCAACCCTATTGGTAATGTGTATCATATGGAACATTATACTGGTACGGACAGAGGAAAAGCAAGCATCTGCGGGAGGACTGCTTACACAAGGAGTATCCGTAATAAAAGAAATCCCGACTATAAGGAGTACAGAAAATACCTACGCGATGATAAGTACTTTAGATAATGAGGATACCTGGATCTCGGGGAAATTTGATAAATCAAGCAGAACATTGACCGATAGCGATGATTATCTGAGCTTAAGCGGCTCATTCCCGGTGGAAAGTGATAGCTTTAGAGTATCGATCAATAACACTTCTTACCGCATGATAGTAAATAAATTCAATAAAAAAGAGAAATATCTGGGATATACGGATTTATGCAATGGAGACATTTTACATCTTGACCCTTCGGTAAAATATATCACAATAACGATATACAAATATAAAAGCCGCCAGCAGCTGAATCATAGCGATCAGGATATGCTGGCCGATTTAAAGAACGGGCTAAGGTTTTCCATAACGAAGCTGGAGGATTTGGCTAAGTATAATCATAGTAAGGAGCTTCTTACCTCGGAGATACATATTGAGTCACTGAGTAACTATTATAATTTCAGAAGCGGATGGTTTAAAAGCTGGGGCGGAGCATACGAGAACCTGGAAGGAAGCCTGTGCACCAGGAATTTATATCAGGTGGATGCAAAGACTTATATTTTTAATGTAAATGATTCCAGAATATCATTGTCAATTACAGAGTTTGATGCAAAGGGAAATTGGGTGAAATTCAATGGTCCGCTGACCAATGGAGATTCCTTTAAAAAGCAGCCTAAAACCAAGTATATTGGGCTTAGTATCAAGAGCCTGAAATGGGGTGCGGATTTATTTTCTCTGTTTGAGAATGGTCTGAGAATTGATCTCGCAAGTAATCAATATATGACAGAAACAAGCACTAAGGAGATGGACAGCATTGACTTGTCCGATGCGGAGCACTGGAAAATCGGTTCGTATCTATATGAGACGGGCGAATATATCATTGACCCCGATAAGATAAGCTTTGACTCCTTTTGCAGATTGGGCACGAAGGAATATATGGTTAACCTGCCCGGCGGTGATTTGATGATGAAGGTTCTTGAATTGAATCGGGACGGAAGGGTAATTAGCAGCAGTGACTTACAAAGCGG
>JAEZHX010000167.1 GCA_023436765.1 Bacillota bacterium | reverse complement strand
GCTGGCGTTCGTTATTATTATTTACTTAATCAAGGAGGAAACATAAATGAGCAATATTGATACTATGTCAGTAAATGCAATCAGAGTGCTGTCAGCAGACGGTGTTCAGAAGGCTAATTCAGGACATCCTGGACTCCCGCTTGGTTCCGCAGCCATGGCATACGAATTATGGGCGAAGCACATGAAGCATAACCCCGCTAATCCGAAGTGGCCGAACAGGGATAGATTCGTTCTTTCCGGCGGACATGGCTCCATGCTGCTGTATTCTCTGTTACATTTATTCGGTTATGGTCTTACATCTGAGGATTTATCACAGTTCCGCCAGGAAAACTCCTTAACACCCGGACATCCTGAGTATGGTCATACCGTTGGCGTGGAAGCAACAACCGGACCTTTGGGTGCAGGTATGGCAATGGCAGTTGGTATGGCAATGGCAGAAGCACATCTGGGCGCTAAGTTCAATAAGAAGGGCTATCCTGTAGTTGACCATTATACCTTTGTACTTGGCGGTGACGGCTGCATGATGGAGGGTATTACTTCAGAGGCTATGTCCTTAGCTGGTACCCTTGGATTAGGTAAATTAATAGTTTTATATGATTCCAATAAGATTTCCATTGAGGGAAGCACGGATATTGCCTTTACTGAGGATGTGAAAAAGCGTTTTGAAGCTTTTGGCTTCCAGACCCTTGTGGTAGAAGACGGTAATGATCTGGCAGAGATCGGTGCCGCTATCGAAACAGCAAAGGCTGATTTATCAAGACCTACTATGATCACGGTTAAGACTAAGATTGGCTTCGGCAGCCCGAGAGAAGGTATGGCAAGTGCTCATGGTGAGCCGCTCGGAGTAGATAATGTAAGAGCATTAAGAGAAAAATTAGGCTGGACCTCTGAGACAGCATTTGAAGTTCCCGAAGAAATCTACGATAATTATAGAGCAATCGGTAAGAAGCTGGCAAGCTATGAAGACGAATGGAACAAGCTCTTTGCAGATTATACCAAGGAATTCCCTGAGATGAAGGAAGCTTGGGAGAAGTATCATGATGAGAAGGCAGCAGTAAGCTTAATCGATAATGATGATTTCTGGGCATATACAGATAAGCCGGAAGCAACCAGAAACCTTTCCGGACAGATCATTAACCGCATTAAGAATATCCTTCCGAATTTCTTCGGAGGCTCAGCAGACCTGGCACCTTCCACGAAGACCTATATGAGCGATATGGGTGACTTCTCTAAGGAGGATTATGCAGGACGTAACCTTCACTTCGGTGTAAGAGAACTTGCGATGGCAGGTATCGGCAACGGTCTGGCGTTACATGGCGGACTGAAGCCTTATGTATCCACCTTCTTCGTATTCAGTGATTATGTGAAGCCGATGGCAAGACTGGCAGCCCTGATGGGACTTCCGGTAACCTATGTCCTTACGCATGACAGCATTGGTGTAGGAGAAGACGGTCCGACCCATGAGCCGATTGAGCAGCTGGCTATGCTTCGCGCTATGCCGAACTTCACCGTATTCCGTCCGGCAGATGCTACCGAGTGTATCGCTGCCTGGTATTATGCGATTACATCTACGAAGACCCCTACAGCTCTCGTGCTTACCCGTCAGAACCTGCCTCAGTTGGCTGGCTCCTCTAAGGAGGCTTTAAAGGGTGCTTATGTAGTTTCAGATTCTAAGAAGAGCACTCCGGATGCCATTATCATTGCCAGTGGTTCCGAGGTAGAACTGGCACTGAATGCACAGACAGAGCTTCAGAAGGATAATGTGGATGTCAGAGTTGTCAGCATGCCTTCCATGGATTTATTTGAAGAGCAGTCTGAGACCTATAAGGAAAGCATTCTTCCGAAGAGTGTAAGAGCTAGAGTAGCAGTAGAAGCGTTATCTGATTTTGGATGGGGCAGATATGTTGGTCTCGACGGAACTACGGTTACCATGAAGGGCTTCGGTGCCTCCGCTCCTGCAGGCATCCTCTTCAAGAAATTCGGCTTTACAACCGAGAATGTTGTAAAGGCAGTTAAGAGTGTATTAAAGTAAGTATTGCACTTAGTAATTATATAATGTAACTATGACCGGCTCCTCCCTGGGTTAAACCTAATGGAGGAGCCGGTTTTTGCTATTCTAATTGAATTTTAATTTACATGTATTGAAAAAGTACAATGTAACCGATACAATGGAAAGAGATAGGCAGGAAAGGTTATGTAGAAAGAAAACACTTTTCAATCGGGATATGTATGCCGCTGTTGCGGCAGCAGGAGGTCATGATGGCAAAGATATTAATTGTAGAAGATGAGACGAAGATTGCTAGGTTTTTGGAGCTTGAGTTAAAGCATGAGGGCTATGAAGTCTTGACTGCCGGTGATGGAAGAACCGGACTGGAGAAGGCAACGAAGGAAAATGTGGATCTGATTATCCTGGATCTGATGCTGCCGGGGCTCAGTGGTATCGAGGTATGCCGGAGAGTACGATTAGAATCCCAGGTTCCGGTTATCATGTTGACCGCGAAGGATGATGTGACGGATAAAGTAGCCGGGCTGGACACCGGTGCTGATGATTATATGACCAAGCCCTTTGCTATAGAAGAGCTGCTGGCAAGAATCCGTGTTGCGCTAAACAGAAGAAAGCATACCGGGGAGCCGAAGGCAGAAACCCTTCAGTACGGGGACTTAATCATTAATCTGACCAGCCATAGCGTACATTATAAGGAAGAGGAGCTACAACTGACGAAGAAGGAGTATGAGCTGCTAGAATACATGCTTCGGAACAAGAATGTGGTACTGACCAGGGAGCAGCTTCTAAACCATGTCTGGGATTATGAATACTTCGGAGATACAAATGTTGTTGATGTCTATATCCGTTATCTCAGACAGAAGATCGATGAGAAATATGGTCTCCGGCTGATCTCCACCGTTCGCGGTGTGGGCTATATCATCAAAGAGTAGAAGGGAAGAAGGCTAAGCTTTCGCTGATCAGATGAAGGATAAAATTGTTGGCTTAATAAGGAATATACTGAGAAGAATCATCCTTCCTTTAAGAAAAAGAAAGGAAGCTTTCCTGCATAATTTCCGTCTGTCGATGGCATTTCGTATCTCCCTGGCATATCTTAGGCTTATGTTAATCTACGGAGTATTATTCATGGCAGGCTTCCTCCTGTTATATATGTATTCTGAGAAGGAGAACTTTGACCGGATGGCTGCTGACATCATCACCTCCATAAAGGATGAAGGTGGCAGCGATCTGGTGAACCCTTATTATATGCAGGGACTCTCCATGCTGATAGAGGATAAACGGACAAAGACAGAGATCTATAATGATATCGCATTTCGCCCGGACTCAGAAAAAGCCTTTTTCCATGGGATTCATTTCGAGAGGAAGGATAAGAACATCCTGATTATTAATGAAGATCGGGAATTTACAAAAGGCGACATAGAATACAATGTCAGATTCCAATATGATATGTCGGGAAGCTATCAGAGCTTCCTATCGCTGCTATGGAAAATGGTACTTCTCTATCTGGCCGTGGTTGCTCTGATCATCCGGAAGGGAAAACGCAGTGATATAAGGCTGTTTGAACCGGTAAGGATCATGTCTGCCACCGCGAACCGGCTTACTGCTAATAATCTGCACAGTGAACGCCTGAATGTGGAGGGAACGAAGAATGAGCTGAAGGATCTGGCATCTGTGATCAATGCGATGTTGGACCGAATCGAGACCTCCTACGAAAGTCAGAAGCAGTTCGTCTCCGATGCCTCTCATGAGCTCAGGACCCCGATTGCAGTAATCCAGGGCTATGCAAATATGTTAAATCGCTGGGGATCCACGAACGAAGAGGTACTGCAGGAATCCATCGAAGCGATACAGAATGAAGCCAGGTCAATGCAGGACCTGGTGGAGAAGCTGTTATATCTGTCCAGACATGATAAGAAGACTTTGAAGCTGAATAAGAAGAGATTTAATATGAAGCCTGTTGTAGAGGATATGGTGAAGGAGACCAAACTGGTTGCCAATAATCGAATCATCAATAGCCCTATTCTTGAGGATGTCATGGTTTATGGAGATAAACAGGCGTTAAAACAGGCTATTCGCATATTTATAGATAATGCTGTGAAATACACCAGAGATGGGGACGAGATCACGGTTCTCTGCCAGCAGGTGAACGGGGACTGCGTCATTACCGTTCAGGACACCGGTATCGGAATGACAAGGAAGGATGTAGATAATATATTTAACCGTTTCTACCGCTCCGATGTTGTAAGAAATCAGAACATTAGCGGCCATGGGCTGGGATTGTCCTTAGCAAAGCTGATTATCCTGGCACATACCGGTAAGATTAAAGTACGTTCCCAGTTTACGAAGGGCTCATCGTTTATCATAACCATACCGAAGAGACGATTTTAAGAGGATATAACGGAATATGTGATAGAGGGAATGGAGGATTTATATGCAGATACGGGAAGCCAAAGAAGAGGACCTGATCGGTTTACTGGAGCTGTATACGCAGCTTCATGATAATCCGATGCCGATACAGGATGAGAAGCTTTTGGCACTCTGGAAAACCATCCTTTCGAATCAGGATCATCATGTGATATTGGGACTTGAGGAGTCGAAGATCATCTCTTCCTGTGTGGTTACGGTAACCCGTAACCTGACCCATGGGCAGAGACCCTATGCCTTGATAGAGAATGTGATCACCCACGAGGCATACCGTAACAGAGGTTATGCGTCAAAGCTTCTGGATTATGCCAAAGAGCTGGCCATCAGAGAGAACTGTTATAAGATCATGCTTTTAACCGGTTCCAAGAAGGAAAGTACCCATAGATTCTATCAAAAAGCGGGTTACAATTGTACAGATAAAACAGGGTTCATTCAGTGGCTTCCATAGGAAGATAGCATTAAGGGGTATACCAACTGGCATACCCCTTATTTTTTATCCGGCTAATTACCGGTTCAGCTTGCTTAGTGGTTAAACAACCTTAAATTGAGCCATATACAGGTTATAATATAAACCCTTCTTCGCCAGCAGCTCATCAGGACTGCCGGCTTCCTTGATTCCTCCGTCATCTATTACAAAGATACGGTCTGCCTTACGGATCGTGGACAGCCGATGGGCGATGACAAAGGAGGTTCTTCCCCTTAACAAGGCCTCAATACCCTTCTGCACCAATAACTCCGTATGAGTATCAATGCTTGAGGTAGCTTCATCCAAAATTAAGATCTTCGGCATGGAGACCATCGTCCTGGCAAAGGCAAGAAGCTGGCGCTGTCCGATGGACAGACCCGATCCTCTCTCCTTTAGTTCTGTATCATAGCCCTTCTCCAGCTTCATAATGAAATCGTGGGCATTAACGGCCTTTGCTGCTGCGATGATTTCTTCATCCGTAGCATCCAGCTTACCGTAACGGATATTATCCTTCACGGTACCGGAGAACAGAAAATTCTCCTGTGTCATGACGCCCAGCTGATTTCTTAAGCTTTCAATCGAGACCTCCTTGATATTATAGCCGTCAATATAGATATTTCCCTGCTGGATATCATAGAAACGGCTGATTAGGTTAACGATCGTTGTCTTACCGGCACCGGTGGGCCCTACTAAAGCAATGGTTTCTCCCGGCTTGACACTGAAGCTTACATCATTCAGTACCAGGGTATTCTCATCATAGGCAAAGGTCACATGGTTGAAGCGTACAGAGCCCTCAATCTCCGGAAGCTCTATTACATCCGCTTGATCCACGATCTCCGGTTCAGTATCCATGATGTCAAAGATTCTCTCTGCACCAGTAACATTGGTGACCAACTGATTATATAGATTACTTAGATTCATAATCGGATTCCAAAACATGCCGATGTATGTGCCAAAGGCAATAATGGTACCGACGTTTGCATGGGTAAAGCCCAGAAGCTTAACGGCTACAAAATAGAGAGCGATGGTACCGAGGCCCCAGCTTAAATCTACTACCGGGAAGAAGGCATCATTTAGCACAACTGCTTTAACAAATGAATCTCTGTGCTCCTTTAAGAGCTCATCGAAGGTTTCCTCGGTCTCGTCCTCTGCCGTAAAGCTTTGTATAATTCGCATACCGGATAAATCCTCGTGGATAAAGGCATTCAGGTTTGAGCTCTTCTTGCGGTGAATTCTCCAGCGACCATGGGCTCTGGTTTGAATGAACCATAAACCAACAATCATCAGTGGCAGGCTGACCAGAGAAGCCAATGCCAGTCTCCAGTTAAGAACAAGCATAATTACTACAACTGCGCAGATGGTGATAAAATCAGGAATCAGGGTAGTAACACTGTTTGACAGTACATCCTTTAAGGAATTGACATCCCCGATGACTCTGGCCAGGATCTTACCGGTAGGCCTGCTGTCGAAGAAGCTGAAGGACAGCTTCTGGATGTGTGTATAGAGCTCCTGTCTAATGGTTAAAAGGACTTTGTTCGAGATTTTAGCCATAAGTAACATTCTTGCCTTAACAAGTATAACGAATAGGATATTAATTCCCAGCGCAAATGCTCCTAATTTATACAAGCCTTCCATATCACCGTTAGCGATGTAAACATCCACAGCCCGCTCAATGAGCAGTGGGTTTAAGATGGAGATACCAACCGTAACCAACATGATAAGCAATACACCGGTAATCGGAAGCTTATAGGCAAACAGGTATCGAAATAAACGGACTAATGTGTTTTTCTTATTGACGTTACGCATGAATTCGTCGTCTTTGATGGCATTTACTGACATGCAGCCACCTCCTTTTTGTCAAGGCTGTTCGCGGGAAGATCGGACAAATCATTCAGATAATCCCCATACTGAGCCATATAGGTTTTGTAATAATACCCCTTACTCTTTAACAGAGTTTCGTGGGTACCGCGTTCTGCGATCTTACCATCCTCAAGGATGATAATTTCATCGGCATTTTTAACAGCCGAAATTCTGTGAGCGATGATAATCTTAGTTGCCTCCACTTCTGAGAGGGCCTTTTGAATCTCATGCTCGGTTTCCATATCAAGAGCGGAAGTGGAATCATCGAGTACCAGTATCGGAGACTTCTTAGCCAGGGCTCTGGCAATGCTGATTCTCTGCTTCTGACCACCGGACAGACCGACACCCCTTTCACCGATGATGGTTTCATACTGCTCCTCCATCCGCTCGATGAAATCCCTTGCCTGGGCATTTTCTGCCGCCTCAACGACCTCTTCCGGCATAACTGTGCGCTTTTTACCCATCTTAACGTTTTCATTGATGGTATCCGAAAACAGGAAAACATCCTGCATTACCAGAGAAATACTCTTCCTTAACTGCTTAAGAGTCAGGTCCTTGATGTTGACACCATCCAGCCTGATCTCACCCTCAGACACATCATAAAAGCGTTGGAGCAGATTGATGATAGAGCTTTTACCGGTACCGGTAGCACCCATGATGCCAATGGTTTTACCTTCAGGAAGCGTAAAGCTGATATCGGATAAGATGGTTTTATCACTCAGAGAGAAGGATACCTTATCAAACTGTATGGAACCCTTTACCTCCTCAAGGACAACCGGCGCTTCCGGCTCCCTTATTACCGGTGCTTCCTTCAGGATCTTCCTAATTCTTTTATAAGAAGCGACGGCAGCAGCGGCATCATTTGCCAGCCAGCCGAACATCTCCATCGGCCAAACGATATTCATGGAGTACTCGATAAAAGCGCCTAAGGTACCCAAGGAGATTTCAGTATGGATCACCTTATACCCTCCATAGATAACGACAAACATAGGCAGCAGCTTCGTAATCAGCTGAAAGTAAGGATAGATTTTAATAAATATCCTTGATTGCTTCATGTTAAGCTCATAGTAGTTCTTATTATGGGATAAAAACTTCATAATTTCATGCTTTTCTCTGGCAAAGGATTTTACCGTCCGGACACCGGACAGATTCTCCTGGGCTACCAGATTAAGCTTAGCGTTCTCTTCACTGATCTGTTCGTATATTCCGCCAAGCTTACGCTCCATCAGGATAGCCAGAGCGGCCACACAGGGCAGAACGATCGTTGGAATCACTGCCAGTGACGGGCTTAGACTGAACATAAAATACAGAGCAAGGGCAGTATGGACCGTAACCTGGATAATCAGCATGCTGACATAACCAAGGGCCCCCCAAAGGCGATCAACATCATCCTTTACTCTGGACATCAGTTCGCCAGTGTTATTTGCGTCAAAAAAGTTTAAGGATAAGCTCTGTATGTGAACAAACAGACTTTTTCTTATTTTTACTGAGATTCTGGAACTAACCAGATCAAAGATGATTTCTTTGATATATTGGAATACACATCTCCCCACCGCTATCAGCAGGACGAGTACCAACAGCTTCGGCAGCAAGCCGGTATTTCCCTTCCTGATCACATCATCTATGATGATCCTTGTTACCTGGGGTGAAAGCATATCCAGGAATACTGCTACAACGATGCAGACGACAGCAGCTGCGTACGCATACCAGTATTTTATTAAGTACTTTGATAAAATGTTCATTGCTCCTCCATTTCCCGCATTTCCATGATGCATAGAAAGTTTTAATGATTATTACTTGGTGTTCGACGAGGTCTGTACTTACCATAACTATTTTATTCAATTGCGCGCAAGTTCAGATTGAATAAAAAATAGCCGCAGTAAGATATACCGCGGCATAAAATCATAAGAATATACAGAATCGTCTCGTTCGCCTCCTGTTGGCTGCAGGGAAATACAGGATGGCTCGCAAAATACTATCTCTTCTTATCACCGGAGGTAATCTCACATAATGCGTGCTGTATTAAATTAAAATTACTTACAATAGCAAACTTCATTTGTTTTACCTCCTTTTTGTAATAGTCTACCAGAATTATAAATGCAGGTTTCTATATTGTCAACCTGTTTTTGCAAAAATATAATAAATTTTTAACAAATTCATCCGATGAACCCAAAAAATTCATTGCATCAATGGATTTTCCTATAATAAATAGCGGAACGAACAAGACATTAAATTTTCATTAAGTTTTAAAATCTTAAAGGTTTGTTCATATTCTTATGCTATAATAATAACGAATGAACAATTTATGAACATCTATGGGTACTGCTTAAATAACAAAAAATGAAAAGGTTGTGATGGAATGGATCTTCCGATGTTTTATGATGAAGCAGAGGAATGGAGCAATGCAATATTATTATATGATGCAGCATTGAAAGAGATTAATACGAAACTTGAAATTCTGAATAATGAATTCAAACTGGCCCACCAGTATAATCCGATTGAACATATTACTTCAAGAATTAAAACTCCCCAGAGTATAGCCAAGAAGCTGAGGCATAACGGTAAGGAGCTGACCGTAGAGAACATCGTAAAATATGTGAATGATGTGGCCGGAATCAGAATTATCTGTTCCTTTACTTCTGATATTTACAGAATAGCGGATTTGATTGCTAATCAGAATGATGTTAAGGTTCTCAAAATAAAGGATTACATCATCAAGCCGAAGGAAAACGGGTATACAAGCTATCATATGATTGTGTCCATTCCGGTTTATTTATCAGATACCACGGTGGAAACGAAGGTTGAGATCCAGATTCGAACCATTGCGATGGACTTCTGGGCAAGCCTGGAACATAAGATCTACTATAAATTTGAAGGTAAGGCTCCGGAGCATATTCGGAGAGAACTGAAGGAATGTTCTGAGATCGTATCCTATCTGGACCAGAAGATGTTGTCGCTAAATGAGGAGATTAAGAGCTACAGCAAGGATCAACCGGAGGAATATGAACCGCAGATCACAGCTAACTATAAAACAGTTGTAGCAGAATCCTTTGGAACGATCATTGAAGACGAGACAGGAATAATAGAAGATCACGTGGAAGAGAAGAAATCAGGAGAGAAGAAGAAACCGGGAAGGAAGAGGATGCTCTTCGGTATGGGCAGTTAAATCGGATTTCCATTACTTAACTAAAGAAAGAGCATATGTAAGCAGTAAAACTAATATGGATGAAATAAGCCCCAAGCCGTTATATAACTGCTTGGGGCCGTTTGCATAAAGGAATGAATGATACCGACAGGGTAGGAGTTCCTTAAGTTAAGACAACTTAATGTTCTTTAATAAAGCAGCCAGTCCTGTGGTTGCTTCCTCACCGCTGGAATAGGCAGCAGGAGCGTCTTCGATATCCTCTACAACCTCCTCCTTCTCCTCCACAGCCTTCATGCTAAGACTAATCTTGCCATCCTTGATATCCGTTACCTTTACAGTTACGGTATCGCCTTCCTTCATAATTTCATTCGGAGATTTTAGCCGTTTATCACTCATCTGTGAGATATGGACCAGGCCGGACAATCCTTCTCCGATATTAACAAAGGCTCCGTAAGGGGCTATTTTCTCTACGGTACCGGTGGTAACAATACCAAGCTGCAGCTTGCCGATCTTACGCTTCTTATCTAGCTGGGCACGATCCCATTCCACCTCTTTTACAGAGAGAACAAGCTTCCTATCAGCTTCGGAACTGGTGATAACGATTGCCTCCACTTCCTTCCCCACCCATGCCTCCAGGTTCTCAACATAGGATAAGGATAGCTGGGAAGCAGGAATAAAGGCACGAATCCCCAGCAGGTAGGTTACCACACCGCTATTTACGGACTGGGAAATCTTCACCCGGACAATGGTTCTGTTGTTTTTCATTTCCTCTAGTTGTTCCCACGCCAGGAGATCGTCTGCGCGCTTTTTAGAGAGAAGAATACTTCCTTGTCCGTTATCCTCTCTGAGAACTACTGCGGAGATTTCTTCACCGAGTGCAATATCGGCCTTAATTGAGAAGCTGGGATCGTTGCTCAGTTCCTCCAGCGTTATGATACCTTCGGTATAATATCCAAGATCTAGATTCACCTCGGCTTCGGAGATACCGATTACAGTTCCCTTCAGGATATCTCCTTCATTAATCTTCTTAAAGGAGTTATTAATCTGTTCCTTGAAATCATCCATGGAGGGGATGATTTCCGGTGCGGGAATACCGGCGTTTTCTTCGCCTATCATTTCATTTCCGTTAATTTGTTCAGTACTCATCTTGTTCATGAAGGGCCACTAATTGCCCCTCTGCCTCCTTTACATTCTATGTATTTATGGTAAGTATACCACATGCCGGACAAAATATGAATCCAATCTTAATCCGTCTGTTTTCTGTATAGATAAGAATTACCCTTTTTCCCAATCCGCTCCACGAGTCCCAGGTAATTTAGAATATTCAGTGCAGTCTGGGCATCCCATATAGTTAGTCCGGTCGCTTTCTTAAAATCCTTTGAGGTAAAGTTATCCTCTAAAGAATCCGGGATTAAGAGCCGGTAATCCTTCAGGCCGCCAATATGAATTTCCTCCACCAGCTCCGTCGGAATCCGATCACAGCGGGTCGATCCCTTTTTGCCGTCCTGACTCCAGCCGTCAAGATAACGATATTCCTCCATATTAATCAATACAATATGCAGACTCAAGTTTGGTACGGTAAGGAAGCTTTTTATTTTATATAATTCGGGGAAGATAGAATATGGGGTACCGGTTTTCGGAGATTTTCTGGGAGCACTGATCTCACCGGTCTGCGGATTAACCCACCTAAGCCACTTCAGATGGGGAACCGGATAAACGATGGTAACAGGATAATAAGAGAGAAAGACCTCCAGCTTTCTTCTAAGCCGGTCAAAGCTGCGGGTTTGAATCTCAATAATATCATGGCCGTTGCAGATATCCGCCACAAAGCCGCCCACCTTAATTTCCTGGTTGATGGTCTCCGGTGAATAATAGCTTTTCAGGACGGAATGAACCGTCTTTTCACTGAGGGTCCCGATGCCGTTCATACCCTGCTGCTGTCCGATTACGTCATTGCAAACCCTATGAAATAACTCCTGGTCCATGCTAGTCACCCTTTCCGTACCAACGCGCTAAGCTACTATTAATAAGGATAAATGATTTAACTTAATTTCGCAAGTGAAAACCGCCATTGATAAACCGGAGTAGTATCCTCATATCCATGGTCTGGATGAGACGATATTATTTTGCAAAAGCATATTTATTTGTAAAAATTCTGGGTCATGTAGGTCTTATAGGTACTGTCCTCATCATAAACAAAGCCGACGCCGAGACAGATATAATCCGGATTAAGGAGGTTCTTGCGATGACCAGGGGAATTAAACCAGGCATGGTTGGAGAGGATGGCAGAACCATAGCCGGCGATAATATTCTCTCCGACTCTCTGTACGGAGATACCTTCCTCCCGTAATCGGTCCCCGGGAAGCTTCCCATTCAGAGAGATATGATCAAAATAACCCTTCTCAGCCATTTCGGTGCTGTGTTTACGGGATGCTATAGCAGCAGTAGAGGACCAGGCAAAAGCGGGTAGCCCGTTTCTAATTCGGAGAGAGTTAGCAAGATCATAGTTTAGCAGCTCTGCATTTTTCATGACACTATCGTCATAGCCATCCTCCGTAACATTCTTACTGAGAACGTAGATACCGGTCACCAGACCGGTATCGGCATGATCCATCAGAATCTTAGCGTTATAGCCTTCTGTTTCATAGGAGATGATGTCGGCCGGAGTATGGTTGCTGTTTAGTACGCGATTGACCTCCTTCAGACTTGAGCCTGAGGCAATGCCTTTAAAGTTAAAGAGCAGGGAATCCGTATAGAAGCCCTCGATCAGGTCATTCTTAACAGCTACGAAGATTAAGTTGCGGTAATCCCTGTTATATACATAGAAATCAAAATCATATTCGGTATCGGCAATCCTTCCCGGAATACCAAGCTTCCTGATAAGGCTGTCCACACCTTCTCCGAGTGAAAGCAGTTTATCGCCAAGAATTAAGTAGGGAGCATCTGCTTCTGGATAATCGGAAGGTGGAGTTGCTGAGGACTCGAGGTTAGACGAGCCGGAAATCAAAAGAGCATCCTCCGGTGACTGTATATCCGATTCTGCCTGACTGTTGACTTCACTTAAGGCTGGAAAGCTTACGTATTGTGCGGAATCCGGTTCTTTTAAGCTTAAGCTGACGAAAGCGACGCCCAAAATCAGAGCACCGCAGTATGTAAGTAATCTCATATTCATATTCTTTCTATTGGAAGGAAGGGTTCCTTCATGGATATGTAACAGTTATTTTAATTCTACCATATGCAAGATAAGAGGGAATATCTGTATTGTTGGAAGCCATTCCATAATCTGCAAATTATTAAATTTCCCTATTTTCAAACGAAATAAAATAAAGTAAAATAGGAATAACAAAAGGCTGAAAGGGGATAACGCATGAAAATTTTGGTTACAGGCGGCGCAGGATATATCGGAAGCCATACGAATCTTGAGCTTTTAAAGGCTGGCTTTGAGGTTGTAGTTGTGGACAACCTGAATAATTCCTGTATGGAGGCAGTGTATAGGGTAGAAAAACTGGCGGGAAGACCTATCCGTTTTTATGAGACGGATATTCTTGATAAAGAAGCATTAAGGGAGATTTTCAGGAAGGAACAGATTGATGCTGTAATTCATTTTGCCGGATTAAAGGCAGTCGGGGAATCCTGTCGGATGCCACTACAGTATTTTAAGAATAATCTGAGCGGTACCATTACGCTTCTGGAAGTGATGCAGGAATTCGGAGTGAAGAATCTGGTATTCTCTTCCTCAGCTACCGTATATGGGGATCCGGCGACGGTTCCCGTGACAGAGGAATTCCCGCTTTCAGCTACGAATCCCTACGGCAGAACGAAGCTGATGATTGAAGACATGCTGCGAGATCTGCATCAATCGGATGCTTCCTGGAACATCGCTATTTTAAGGTATTTTAACCCGATCGGTGCTCACGAAAGCGGAGAGATTGGAGAAGATCCCAGTGGAATTCCTAATAATCTGGTGCCCTATGTGGCTAAGGTGGCAGCAGGTGTTTTGGAGAAAATCAATGTCTTCGGGAATGATTATGATACCCCTGACGGAACCGGAATTCGGGATTATATCCATGTGATTGATCTGGCAATCGGGCACATTAAGGCCATAGAGAAGCTGAAGGAGAACCCGGGGCTGGTAACCTATAATCTTGGTACAGGTGTGGGATACAGTGTAATGGATATCATTTGTAACTATGAGAAGGCTTGTGGTAAAAAGCTGCCATACGTGGTCACCGAACGAAGACCGGGAGATATCGCGGAGACCTATGCAGATGCTTCAAAAGCATTTCGTGAACTGGGATGGAAAGCAGAACGTGGCATCGATAAGATGTGCGAGGATTCCTACCGTTGGCAAAGCAAGAATCCGAATGGGTACCGCAAATAGTTAAAGATGTGCAACCTTTATGAATTTTATGCATTATAGTGGAAAAGGGAGCAGAAAAAATAAAAACTATTGACAAAATGCCTAAAACTTGCTAATCTGTAGAAGGTTAGTACTGGAGAAGGTATGATACCAGAGGATTGAAGTTGGGGAAGCGAGAGGGTAGAAGTAATAAAAGCAAGATTGGCTAAAACGTGTATCCACAGGGGTGCACCTTTTTAGCCAATCTTGCTTTTGTTTCCGTTTTATTTATATGCCTAAGTTTTTGTATTCATTCTTCAAACCATTCACCCAATATTTCCTTCGCCAGCGCGTAGGTACCCTCATAGGTAAATGGACCCCGCACCGCAATATCTGAAACTCCATGGACATTTGCCAGCGCGGGAGTGTATTCATTCAGCTTGAAGATACCATAATGATAGTCCGCAGGACCATTTTCATAATGGGTAACAATGGGAGTGATCGCAGCATCGCTGATATAGGTTCCGGATGCATCCTTCGTTATAGTTAATGTAGCCATGCCCCCAAGCATCCTGGGAGCTTCCTTTTGGTAGGACATAAAATTCCCCAGGGAGTAATAGACCAGCATCCGGTGACCGGGCTCCTTCTCAATCCATTCTACAGGCTCCAGAACATGGGGGTGGGTACCGATCACCAGGTCCACGCCCAGATCATAGAAGAAGTCGGCTAGATCCTCCTGCATGGAAGTTGCTTCATAGACATATTCCGTTCCCCAATGAGGAAATACAATGATAAAGTCCGCCAACTCCTTTGCCTTACGAATATCCTGCTGCATCTTCTTCTTATCCAGCAGATTGACAAGATAAGGCTTGTCCTCCGGCATATGATAACCATTCAGGCCATAGGTATAATTTAACATGGCAAGCTTAATTCCGTTCTTCTCGACAATCGGTATAGTATCCTGCTGCTCTTTCGTTTCATTGATCCCCAACACAGTAACCTCTGGATATCCGGACCAGAAATCAAAGGTATTCTTCACAGCCTTATAGCCCATATCCATCGTATGGTTTGTCGCATGCGTAACAACATCAAAGCCTGCGCTTACGAGAGCCTCCCCAATTTCAGAGGGTGAATTGAAGCTTGGATAACCTGAATAAGCGAAATCATCTCCCCCTAGGATGGTTTCCTGATTCACGACTGCCAGATCGGCAGCTTTAATCTCATCTGCAAGATTTTTATATAAGTGATCATATTGATAGCTGCCATCCTCCTGCTTACCGCTTTTTACCACCTCAATATGAATTAGATTATCACCCACAGCGAGCAGGGTAACCTGAGAGGAATTCTTCGGTGCGGTACCCACCTGGTGGGACATGGCAGGAACAGCGCCGGCTTCTCTCCCTTCGGAGGCAGTATCCATTGTTAGTGGAAACTCTGTCCACCTTACCAAAGAGCCTTCATTGAAGCTCCAGGAGGGGGTATTCAGTGGGAAGGTAAGCTCAGCTTCATAATACCAGGGATCCTCTTCGTGAAGAGGATTTCTTAAAATATGGAAGTCCTGTGCCGGCATATAGCCTTGTGCGAGCAGATAGCACCTGTTACCGGCAGAATCCTCCGCAACATCCACCACCAGGACACAGTGTCCTGGACTTCCCCCCTGAAGGAAGAGATCTCCGGGCCTAATTTCCTCTATAGTAATGGGCTTACATTCCTGAGAGAGACTTAGGGTACCGGCATAAGCAAATACCATATCGAGGTAGTTACGGAAGGTTTCGTAGGAAGCATCATAGCCTTTCTTCTTGCTCCAGGAAACATCATTTCCGTTGACAACGAGACGGTTCCCCTCCCGCCATTTCGTATATTCCATCAGAAACCCATTGGTCAAATGGAAGGAAATCTTATCATAAGCACCAAGAGACCAATAATATTCTGCGTAAACCCGCAGAATGGAGTCTGCACATTGCTGTAGGTCTCTGTCACCGGTGTCCAGAGCAAATACTGCGATATGACCCTCCTGAGCACCCTTCTCTGTTCCGTCATAGAGAAGAACAGGGCTCCCGTCCGCCTTTAGGTCCATATTCCGAAGATAGCTTGTAAGCTCCCCTGCCGAAGATGGAATACGATCATAGCCCTTGGGAGGAAGAATGCGGGTCTCCTGTGTTTTGCCCTCCGGGAACAGGATAGAATACTGTTTATCGGGGGATATGGTTTCCTGCGCAGGGATTGTATCCCCGTTGGAGGTCGGCTCCTCCTCGGAACGATCGCCGGACAGCACCTCCTTTTCTGGTTCAGCAGTTGGAATCACGGTAGCAGAATCATTTATTCCGGTATCCTCCTGCGGATTTTTACGGGAAGAACAGCCGGAGAATATGGTCAGGAGAATAATCAGAATTAAGGTTAGTTTAAACAGCTTATCGGGCAGCCAGCCCTTTACTGAGTGTTTTTTAGTCATATTCGGCTCCTTTATTTGCTCATTACACTGGGGACTTTATTCTATTATAACATATATCTTCCTTTAGGATACTGAATAGAATGAATAATTCTTCTCTGGGAAGGGATGCTATCAGCATCACGATTGACAAAACCTAAGGAACATGATATACTTTGTCAAATACTTGATAATGACTAAATAATTTATATGTAAAAGGCAATGAAAAGAAGAGTAGGCAGTGGAGCGGTTGACAGAGAACCCCGGTATGCTGAGAAGGGGAAACGTGTCGCGATGACCTGTTAATCCACAGGATTAATACGCAGAAGCTGTTGAAGATGGTCTTGGAGCCGCGCACCGAGGGAGAGTAATTCTTAGGCTGCGACGGAAGCATCCGTTATTATGCTAAGCTGTTTGAAAGCAGTGACAGAGGCCTGACTCGTAAGAGGAAGGTAAATTAAAGTGGTACCGCGGGAATATTCTCGTCTTTAAAGCAATTTGAAGACGGGATTTTTTTGTTCTCCATTCCTCCCAACTCCACCTTATATGAAATTAACTCTCAGGAGATAATTATAGTCAGAAAGGACGATGTGTTATGAGTAAAAAACCATATTACATTACAACAGCAATCGCTTATACGTCAGGAAAGCCCCATATCGGTAATACTTACGAGATCGTTTTGGCCGATAGTATTGCACGATTCAAGAGAATGGAGGGTTACGATGTCTTCTTCCAGACCGGAACGGATGAGCATGGACAGAAGATTGAACTGAAGGCAGCGGAAGCAGGAATTACACCTAAGGAATTTGTTGACCGTATAGCGGCACAGATTAAGGATATCTGGGATTTGATGAATACTTCCTATGATAAATTCATCCGTACTACGGATGCAGATCATGAGAAGCAGATCCAGAAGATCTTTAAGAAGCTGTATGAGAAGGGAGATATTTATAAAGGAACCTATGAGGGAATGTATTGTACGCCCTGTGAATCCTTCTTTACCCCCTCACAGCTGGTGAACGGCAAGTGTCCCGATTGTGGAAGGGAAGTACAGCCCGCGAAGGAAGAAGCATATTTCCTGAAGCTTAGCAAATATGCGGATCGCTTAATTGAGCATATTAATACCCATCCGGAGTTCATACAGCCGGAATCCAGAAAGAATGAAATGATGAATAACTTCCTGCTACCCGGACTACAGGATCTGTGTGTATCCCGTACCTCCTTCAAATGGGGTATCCCGGTGGACTTTGATGACAGACATGTGGTCTATGTGTGGTTGGATGCCTTAAGCAACTATATCACAGGAGTAGGTTATGACGCCGACGGTAACCATACAGAGCAGTTTAAGAAGTTCTGGCCGGCAGAGCTCCATCTGATCGGTAAGGACATTATCCGTTTCCATACGATCTACTGGCCAATCATCCTGATGGCGCTTGATATTCCCCTTCCGAAGCAGGTATTCGGACACCCCTGGCTGTTGCAGGGAAGTGCCGGGGATAAGATGAGCAAGTCGAGGGGAAATGTCCTCTATGCCGACGATTTGGTGAAGCTGTTTGGTGTGGATGCGGTTCGTTATTTCGTATTGCATGAGATGCCGTTTGATAATGACGGGATTATCTCCTGGGAGCTGTTAGTGGAGCGGATCAACTCCGATCTGGCTAACACCTTAGGAAACCTGGTGAATCGTACCGTCTCCATGTCCAATAAATACTTTGACGGAGTTGTAAATAACGGTGGGGTGTACGAGCCGGTGGACGAGGAGCTGAAGGCTCTTGCATTGGAAACTCCGAAGAAGGTAATTGCCAGGATGGAAAAGCTTCGTGTAGCGGATGCCATCAGTGAGGTATTTACTTTGTTCAAACGCTGCAATAAATATATTGACGAGACAACGCCCTGGATTCTTGCAAAAGACGAAGAGAAGAAAGCCCGTCTGGAAACAGTGCTCTATCATCTGGTAGAATGCATTAATATCGGTGCAAGCCTGTTGGAGCCCTTTATGCCTGAGACCGCAGGGAAAATCCTCTCTCAGATTACATCGGAAGGAAGAAAACTGCAGGAGATGAATACCTTTGGTCTGTACCCTTCGGGAACAAAGGTTACCCAGGCACCGGAGATTTTATTTGCAAGACTTGATATCAAGGAGGTACTTGAGAAAGTGGAAGCTTCAAAGGAAGTTGTCAACAAGGAAGAGACGAAAGCAGCTGAAGGCAATACGGAAGCGAAGGAAGGATCTGCTGTAGAGGCAGACGATATAATGGATATAGAAGCAAAGCCGGAGATAACCTATGATGAATTTGCGAAGCTACAGTTTCAAATTGGGGAAATCATTGCCTGTGAGGAAGTGAAGAAGTCCAAGAAGCTGCTATGCTCTCAGGTGAAGATCGGCTCCCAAGTGAAGCAGATCGTATCCGGAATAAAGGCCTATTACACTCCGGAGGAGATGGTAGGTAAGAAGGTTATGGTGGTTGTCAATCTGAAGCCGGCTACTCTGGCTGGTTTGTTATCCGAAGGAATGCTCCTTTGTGCTGAGGACAATGCCGGAAACCTGGCCTTAATGGTACCGGAGAAGCCAATGCCCTCCGGAGCTGAGATCAGGTAAGGAGTATAGAACAAGGGGGAGAACGGATGCTAAATCATGTAGGTACGAAAGAGATTGAAACAGAACGTCTTCTCCTGCGTCAGTTCCGAGAAGGCGATGCAGGAGATATGTATCAGAACTGGGCTTCTGATGAGGAGGTAACGAAGTTCCTTACCTGGCCGACGCACAAGGAACTTACGGTCTCGGAAAGAGTTCTAGCGGACTGGGTAGCAGGGA
>JAEZHX010000118.1 GCA_023436765.1 Bacillota bacterium | reverse complement strand
AGAAAGCGTTATCTGCACAGTAATATTAATGTGTGGAAGGAGGCAGCAGCATTGGCAGCTTCCTGGTATCAAAGTAGTAGGAATTCATACATTATCTATGGCCTTGGCCTTGGGTGCCATATTCAGGAGCTATTAATACTAAACGAGTCTTTAAAAATTGAGGTATATGAGAGCGACCTCAATATCATCAAGCTTGCTTGTGCTTACGGGGAACATATCAAGATTTTCACGGATACAAAGATAAAATTGGTTTATGATCCTGATTTCAGCAGGTTGGCTTCCCGAATTGAAGATATTGAAGAGAATACAGAGTTCGTCATCCATTATCCATCCCTTCAGGCGCTTCCCGACAGTCCCATCAAGGAGAAACTGGAGAATTACTTTATTCAGTATAATGCTGCCAAGAATCAGTTGCCGCTCCTAAACGGTAATTTCGGTAGGAATATCCATAATTTTGACGATCCGGTTGATGACTTGCTGGAAACTTTCCAAGGTAAATCTCTGTATATCGTCGCAGCCGGCCCTTCCCTGGATAAGAACTTCCTACAGCTGAAGGAGGTCGGAGACCAGGGCATTATCCTGGCGACCGGAACCGTATTCAAGAAGCTGATGAATGTAGGGATAAAGCCGGATTACGTTCTGGTCACGGACCCGAATCCCAGAGTATATAAGCAAATTGCAGGCTTAGAAGATTGCGATGTACCCATGATTTATCTATCGACAGCATACCATGGGTTTGCAGCTAATTATAAGGGAAAGAAGTATCTGGTCTGTCAGAAGGATTATCCGAAGGCTGAGGATCTCGCCAGGGAGAAGGGGTTAATGCTGTTTCAGACCGGCGGTTCTGTTAGTACGACTGCCCTGGATATCGGTATTTCATTCGGCTGCAGCCGCATTATCTTCTTAGGGCTGGATCTGGCTTATACGGATCATTATGCCCATGCCAGCGACACTTCCCGAAGGAATGTTTCACAGTTGCAGGATATGAGACAGGTGGAGGATATCCATGGTAATCTGATAAGTACCAGCCGTAGTCTGGATATATTCCGGAATTGGATCGAAAATCGTATCCGAGATGTGAAGGGAATTGAGTTTATTGATGCGACAGAGGGTGGAGCAAAGATAAAGGGCATGAGGATTGCAAGACTTACAGATGTATTGAAAAAATGATCTTAGAATGTACCTATTATAGGCTACATCAGATCTTTAGACCAAAGCGATAAGAACCGGTGTATGCCGGTTTTTATTTTACTTCCGATTAGCACTCCTACGATATTGAGTCTCAAAGGAATATAACAGTTTAACTTTATGATATTGTAATATTTTATCATGTTTTTCAGGGAATTATCTCCTTAACCTTGTTTTTAAGCGCAAAATAGAATAAAATAATAATATGGAAGGTTTATGAAACTATAGAAAAAACCGATAATTAATATAACGGAAGAATGAAATACCCGAGCGGAAGATAGTTGACGAAGCTAAGAAGGAGAACAGAGGTTTCCGATTAGTTTACATGTATGGAGGTATACTTATGAGAAAAATTCACTTAATGAAAGCAAAGCTTTTTCTGGGTTTTGGTCTGATGGCCGGATTACTATTCCTGCAGGACCACAAGGCATCTGCATCCGGCACAGTGGAGCCGGTTACTGTAGATACGGTCGATTACGAAGAGGAAGAGATTATCCTGAATAATAACGGAAACACGAAAATCTTCTTTGCCACGGAAGCGGATGCAGCCAGGGGCAGTTGGGAGGTTATTCCCGTGGATGTGAATGCCGAGGATAAAACCATAATAGATATCTCCTGGGTACCGAATACACTGGAAAGCATTCTTAAGGTGAAGGGTGGAGATGACCCCGCTGGAACCCAGGCCAGGATCGTTCTTCCCGCGCGTACCACGAAGCTGGATATCTCTATTAATTATTCGAATATTAATACATTGGCAAAGACCGATGCGATTGCACCGCTTCTAAATATTATGACTACCGCAGGTACCAGTGCGAATCCGATTACATTTGCCGATTTGGAATGGAAGAAGGGCGAGAACGGATACTGGAAGAATATCGGCCTGCTGACCGTTGCTCAGCTGGAAAAATACCAGATTAAAGGGACGGAGCTTTACTTTAGGATTAAAGCAGACAATGATGATGAAACCAGAGTAGTAGGTGGCGTGGCAATTTATCCCGATGGTACCCGCGGAAGGCGTGCAAGCTCCGAAGTAAAGGTTAAAATCAATAAGAAAGCCACCGCAATGGTGGTTGGAGTTGACGGATCCAAATTCACTGCTGATATTAAGTATGGCAAGGAATATCGAGCAACGATTGGATCCAAACGTACGGATGATTGGATCAAGGTTACAGATAAGTTAACGAAGAGGCTGGCCTTAAGAGATGTAATTAAGGAGCTGTATGATCCTGATGATATTCCGAACGGTATTATAACACCGTTTCCTGCCATGCTCCTGGAGATCAGGGATTATGCAACTACAAAGTCGGCGGCCTCTAAGATAACTGAAATCAACTTAAATCCACAAAGAGTTCTGGATGATACACGGTTAAAAGAGGGACCGGCTCCCAAGGGGGCACCTGCGACAGACCAAAGCATCTATATTTCTTACACCGGTGATAAGAATATAGTAATAACCATTCCTTCAGCTTCCGGAAGTAATCCGTTTGAGTACTGTGTAGTAAAGCCGCAAGAGATCTCAGACTACTTCGACTTCGGCAGTCTATTATGGTCAACCATAACCAAGGGGACAGATGTCAAGGTACTTAAGAATAAAGCAGTAGATAACGGAGTTCTTATCATCAGACAGAAGGAGATTAAGTCCAAGGCTGCAACCAGAACTTCTGCAGCGGTATCCTATGAATTAGCATCTACGATAGTTTTTCATAGGATTCAATATCCGAATACCCCTGTTGTAGAAAAGGGCAGCTATACCTTTGTGAAAAACATTACTCTGGATACCAATAAGATTGAATTTGACATCAAGCTAAACACTGCCGGCAGGGATGCTTATGAAAGAGAAATTAAGAGTATTAAGCTGGGGACCAAGGAAATCGCCTTCACAACGGAGTATACTCCTGATATCGCGACTTATGATAAATCAAATTCCTATATTATTACGGTTACCCTGGATCAGACATCACTCCAGAGCACACCGAACTGCTATAACAGAGCACTTACGATTACCTTTAAGAATGGTACGGTGGATAAGACCTCGGTGCTTCTGACAGTGAAATATCCTACGGAAGCCTTAGCATTAACTGTTACACCTGGAAAGGGGTCCATAACAGGAACGACGAAGGTTGGTATCGCAACTGATCTTGGGGAAGGAAATGCTTTTGGCTATATGATTACTCCGGAATCTATGGTGGGCAAGATTTTTGTAGAAGATTCTATGGCGAATTATACGAATATACAGCCGTTCACTCCGAGTACAGATATTGCTGTTACCGATAAAACGTATCTGACGGTGATTGAGTATAACGTCTTAACAGGACGCTTCGTTAAATATAAGTGTATTCCGATTACTCCTGAGATAATCGGATAGAATGAGGGACATTATGATAACCATCAGTGTTTGCATGATAGTGAAGGATGAGGAAGCAATCCTTGGGAGATGCCTTGACTCCCTAAGGGGACTGGCGGATGAAATCATTATCGTAGATACAGGATCCCGGGATGCCACGAAACAGGTGGCAGCCCGGTATACGGATAAGATCTATGATTTTCAGTGGATTGACGATTTCGCTGCAGCACGGAACGAATCCTTTGCCAAAGCCACCATGGATTATATCTATATGGCAGATGCTGATGAGGTAATCGATGAGGAGAACAGGGAGCGCTTCCTTATTCTAAAGAAGACACTGTTGCCCGAGATCGATATTGTACAGATGAAATATGCCAATCAACTGGAGCATAATACAACCTATAATTTTGATGTGGAATATCGTCCGAAGCTGTATAAAAGGGTAAGAACCTTCCGGTTTGTGGACCCGATTCATGAAAGCGTAGTACTGTCTCCGGTCGTTTATGACAGTGACATCATGATAACTCATCTGCCCCAGAGCAACCATGCGGCCAGAGATTTTAAGACCTTCCGCAAGGTGATAGAAAGGGAAGGTAAGCTTTCTGCGAAGCTATATGAAATGTATGCGAAGGAGCTGTTCATTGCAGGCACGGATCAGGATTTTGTGGCTGCAATCCCATATTACAGCAGCTTTGCCGAGGGGATGGACTGCTCCGAGCGGGAACGTAAGATTTACGAATGCGTTCTGACCAAGGCTTACAGGCTGCAAAACGATACCACAGGCATTCTTAAGTACGGGCTGAAGAACCTGGCAGAGGGCAAGGCATCGGCTGAGGTATGCCACGAGCTGGGTGAGTATTTCTTTTCCCTAGGAGATTATAAGGAAGCAGTACTTTGGTTCTATAATGCAGCTTATGAGACAGAATGTGAGTTGAATATCCGTTATTCCGGAGATTATCCCTTAAAGCGTCTGGCGGATTGTTACGGTAACTTAGGGGACAGACAACAGGAACAGACCTATCGGTCACTTTCTGAAGCCTGGTACCGGGAAAATATGAGGTGAGCTTACTTGAAGGATAATATAAGAAATATCTTTGATCAGAATATTCTGTTGCTGAAGCAATTGGACAGAGCGAATTATTTCTTTCGGATTCAGCAGTATGATCATGCAATCGGGATCGTAGCCGGCTCCATGGATCGGATGAAGGAGGCCCTGGAAGCCATCATCCGGGACAGGGATTATTTTCATCTGGTCTCAACAGATACGGTTACAGAGATGCTATCATGTATTCTGGATGCGCAGAAGAAGAGAGATTATATCCTGCTGGCAGATCTTTTGGAGCTCCAGCTGATCAGCTTCCTGTGCGGCGTTCAGGAGCTGATTATCAGTAAGGAAGAAATCATCTTTGATGAGGAGCAATATCTGGAGAATATCGGACTTCTGAAAGCAAAGGGGATAGGATTTCCGGAGAACGGACTGGAGGAGATTAACCCCGGCGAGCTTCTTAAGAGCGGTTATCGGGTGGAGTTTACCTCAACCGGCTTGATGACACTGGCAGCAGGCCATAACGGTTCGGAGTATTACTTTCATACGAACTACCGCATTTATTCGGAAGCCATTCAGCTGGCGGGCTCCTGGTTATGCAAAGGAACCGGAACCTATGTCGTCTATGGGTTTGGATTAGGCTATCATGTGGAGGAATTGCTTGCGTTGGCAGAGGAGTCTATTATCGAGGTCTATGAAGCAGATCTGAATGTGATAAAGCTGGCCTGTGCATTCCAGGCGGTAAAGAAGCTCTTAAGCAATGACAGACTTAGGCTGATTTATGATCCTGATTTTCTATCCTTGCGGGAACGTCTTGGAAAACTGAATGAGGGAGAGACCTTCCGGCTTCATTATCCCTCCCTCCAGAATATCAGGGGGACAGAGGGAAGGGAATTGGTGGAAAGCTATGTTCCATGGTCTAAACAGATGGAATCCTGTTGATACTTATATCGGGACTGTGATACCGGCATAGAAGCAAAACGCCGGCATAAGCCGGCAGTTTACTATGGTTAATCATATATAAGGAGGAGCTGAAATGTTGTATATTCTGATCATCGCAGGAATTGTTCTGCTGGAATGCAAGATCAAGAAGTATATGGAAAGTAATCTGCAGCTTGGTGAGAGCAGGGAGATCCTGAAGGGTAAGATACTGTTAAAAAAGCAGTATAACCGTGGAATGTTCCTAAATCTGATGCAGGATAAGGTGGACCTGGTGAAAAAGCTGTCCAAAATTTTGCTTGGAATCCTGCTGATCATATTTACCTTCCTTCTGCCCAGAAAACATAATAAAATGCTGAAGCTTGGATTATCCTTTTGTCTTGGTGGTGCAATCTCCAATGTATACGACCGAATGAAGCGCGGGTATGTTGTGGATTACTTCAGCATTAACTGCAAGGGTTTGAGATATGCGGTATATAATATTGCAGATATGTTTATCTTCTTAGGTTCACTGATGATCTTACTGGCCTCCTGCTTTTCCACTAAAGCGAAGAGCTGCTCCGACAAAACCACGGAATAGAGGATGGGGCTTATTCGGCCTGGATTTAAATTCCGGATGGGCTTGGGTTGCGAGAAACCACGGGTGATCTGACAGCTCGATCATCTCCACGATTCTGCCGTCAGGGGACAATCCGGAAAGCTTCATGCCATTCTCTATGAAATCCTTGCGGTAAACATTGTTAACCTCATAACGGTGGCGGTGGCGTTCCTGAATGATCTTCTCACCATAAAGCTCAATGGCTTTTGTATGATCCTCCAATACACAGGGGTAGGATCCGAGTCTTAAGGTTCCGCCGATATCTTCAATTCCATCCTGTTCAGGCATAAGATGAATGACGGGATGGCTGGTGGTAGGATCCAGCTCCATACTATGTGCATCCTTAAAACCAATCACATTTCTTGAAAATTCTATCAAAGCCAGCTGCATGCCCAGGCACAGACCCAGGAAGGGAATCTGATGCTCCCTGGCATAGCGGATGGCATTTATTTTGCCCTCGATTCCACGGTCACCGAAGCCGCCCGGTACTAAAATTCCGTCCACATCCCCTAGAAGCTCCGCCACATTGTGAGTTGTCACTGTTTCGGAGGGAATCCATTTGATATTAATAGAGACATTATGGGCAACCGCTCCATGCTTTAAGGACTCTACTACACTGATATAAGCATCATGCAGCTGAGTATATTTACCGACCAGAGCAACTGTTACTTCACCCTTAGGATTCTTTAATGCATGAACCATCTTCTCCCAATCGGACAGATCCGGCTTAGCATCGGGAAGACGTAGGCACTCCAGGGTAACATCCGCCAGGTGTTCCTTTTCCAAGGCCAGGGGAGCTTCATATAAATACTCAACATCCATGTTCTGGAGTACATTGGTACTGGGAACATTACAGAAAAGTGCGATCTTTTCCTTGATCCCTGGCTCCAGTGCCTGCTCGGTCCTGCAGACAATGATATCGGGACGAATCCCCATTCCCTGCAGCTCTTTTACGCTGGCTTGGGTAGGTTTGGTCTTCATTTCACCGGAAGCCTTCAGATACGGGATGAGGGTCACATGAATCAAAATTACATTATGGTCCCCCTGATCCACACGGAACTGGCGGATTGCCTCAAGGAAGGGCTGACTCTCGATGTCGCCGACCGTACCGCCCACCTCTATGATAGCGATATGGGTGTCCGTACTCTGATCATTTCTATAGAAACGGCTCTTGATTTCGTTTGTGATATGGGGAATAACCTGGACGGTACCGCCACCGAAATCGCCCCGTCTTTCCTTGGAAAGAACGGACCAATAGATTTTACCGGTGGTTACATTGGATTTCTTATTTAGACTCTCATCAATGAACCTTTCGTAATGACCGAGGTCCAGATCAGTCTCAGCACCGTCATCGGTTACAAAGACCTCACCGTGCTGGATTGGATTCATTGTACCCGGATCAATATTGATATACGGGTCAAACTTTTGCATCGTAACATGGTACCCACGGGCTTTTAAGAGCCTGCCCAAAGACGCCGCGGTAATTCCCTTTCCCAGACCGGATACAACACCTCCGGTTACAAATACATATTTGACTGCCATAATTGTTCCTCCTCCTTTTATGTGATATTGTTACTGCTTACTATTGCAAACTAAAATACTATTATGATTAATCGTTGCGGTGGTTTTATACACAAAAAAACCTTAAACCAAAGTTGTTATTGGCTTAAGGTATCTGGAGCGGGGACTTAATAAAAGATCCGATAAATTGGACCTTAAACCATTTCCGGCGCCCTTGCTGGATATTAAATTCATATTTTATTAGTATACATCAGTCGATTACGGATGTCAAACAGTAGATAAGCAATTACATCTCACCATGGAATCATTTCTCCCTGCTACTATCAGTTACTCCATCAAGGGCTGAATAGTATCATCCGCACAGATTCGTACACACTAATGTAGATGTTCAGAATACACAGTTTTATCACAGAAATTTTAGAACAATTTTATTGATTTATGGTAAGACTATAGGTATAATGAAATGTACAGTTCCCAATGGAAGATATAGGAATTTATATGATTACAAGACGCTTTTATAGCGCATGGATAGAGAGCAACAGATAGGAGGATTGGATGGAGAATAAGAACAATAAACCGAATAAAAACGGTATGCCAAACCGTACAGCGATCATCATAACACTGATTTCCGCGCTGTTCCTTTGGTATATGTTTTCCATGGTTCAGGATCAGATCCAGGAAAGCACGAATAAGGAGGTAACCTATAACGAATTTCTGAATATGCTTGATAACGGTAAAATCAAGTCCGTTGTATTACAGTCAGATAAGATCAAATTCGTACCTGTGGAGCAGCCGAATGAAACCTTTGATATCACCTATTATACAGGATACATCTATAGTGATGATCTGGATTCCAGGCTGGAAGCGGCGAACAAAAAATATAATACGGAGTATAAGCAGCAGGTCGTCGATAACCGGACCTCAATACTGGATACTATTATTTCAATGCTTCTGCCCTTTATTTTAATCTATGTGGTCATGTGGTTTTTATTCAAGGCCATCTCCAAGAACAGCGGCGGTGTTATGGGCGTCGGTAAGAGTAACGCAAAGGTCTATGTTGAGAAACAGACCGGAGTAACCTTTAAGGATGTGGCAGGACAGGAAGAAGCAAAGGAATCGCTTACAGAGATTGTCGACTTTCTTCATAACCCTGCAAAATATACCCGGATTGGTGCTAAGCTGCCGAAGGGAGCACTTCTCGTTGGACCTCCGGGAACCGGTAAAACCCTGTTGGCGAAGGCAGTAGCCGGTGAGGCGAAGGTTCCTTTCTTCTCCCTGTCCGGTTCGGACTTTGTGGAGATGTTTGTCGGTGTCGGAGCCTCCAGGGTAAGAGACTTATTCAAACAGGCACAGCAGACCGCTCCCTGTATCATCTTCATCGATGAGATTGATGCCATCGGTAAGAGCAGGGATTCCCATTATGGCGGTGGCAATGACGAACGGGAGCAGACCTTGAACCAGCTGCTCTCTAACATGGATGGCTTCGACTCCTCGAAGGGTCTTGTCGTTCTCGGCGCTACCAACCGTCCCGAGGTACTGGATAAGGCACTGCTGCGTCCGGGACGTTTTGACCGGAGAATTATCGTGGATAAGCCGGACCTGAAGGGCCGTGTGGACATCCTGAAGGTGCATTCCAAGAACGTACTGATGCATGATTCCGTAGATTTGGAGGCCATCGCCCGCGCAACCAGCGGTGCCGTAGGCTCCGATCTTGCCAATATGATCAACGAAGCTGCGATCCTGGCAGTCAAGCAGGGAAGAACTGTGGTTACCCAGGAGGATCTGTTTGAATCCGTTGAGGTAGTCATCGCAGGTAAGGAGAAGAAGGACAGAATCCTTAGTAAGGAAGAGAAGAGAATCGTAGCATACCATGAGGTGGGCCACGCTTTGGTGACTGCTTTGGAGAAGCATGCGGAGCCGGTACAGAAGATTACGATCGTGCCGAGGACCATGGGCTCTCTAGGTTATGTCATGCAGGTTCCTGAGGAGGAAAAATACCTGATGAGTAAGGATGAAATCATGGCCCGGATCGTTACCCTATATGGTGGCCGGGCAGCTGAGAAGCTGATCTTCGACTCGATTACGACAGGAGCCTCCAACGATATCGAAAAGGCAACCTCCTTAGCCAGAGCAATGGTTACCCAGTACGGTATGTCCGAGAAATTCGGACTGATGGGATTGGAATCCGTAGAAAGCAAGTATCTGGATGGCAGACCGGTATTACAATGCGGTGAGGAAACCGCAGGAGAAATAGATAAGGAAGTTATGACAATCCTGAAGAACTGCTATGAGAAGGCGGAAGTACTTCTGAAGGAAAACAGAGAGGTTCTGGATAGGATCGCTGATTATCTAATCAGCAAGGAGACCATCACCGGTGAAGAATTCATGAAGATTTACCGTGAGGTGAAAGGAATCAGCCCTGAGGAGAGCAAAGCTGCTACGGAAGGAACGGCTACTACGGAAGGAACGGCTGCTAATCCGGAAGCTTAAGATAAGAAATCTTCAATATGGTAAAATTATTGGTAATAAGTAAGCGATAGTAGTAATCATGGAGCGGAGTCCGTATGGCTTCCCTTAGGGGAATATCCACGGACTCCTTCTTTATCCCTACTGCCTGTCCGGGAGGCCCAAGCGTTCCTCATTGACAAAGCCGGGCAAAGGCTTTACAATTTTTATGACTCTAGTTATTTGTTTGTACCTAATGTTAACATAGTTCAGGAGATCGCCATGTTTAATATAGAAGAAGAATTAAAAAAGCTTCCGGCGAAGCCCGGGGTTTATATTATGAGGGACAAGAAGGATACGATCATCTATGTCGGAAAGGCAATCGTCCTAAAAAACAGGGTAAGGCAGTATTTTCAGAACAGCCGCAATCTTACGCCGAAGATACAGCAGATGGTAGAGAATATTGATCATTTTGAATATATCATTACGGACTCTGAGGTAGAGGCACTGGTTCTGGAATGTAACCTGATTAAGGAGCATTGGCCGAAATATAACACCATGTTGAAGGATGATAAGTCCTATCCCTATATCCGTGTCACTGTAAACGAAGCTTATCCCAGGGTACTTTTTTCCAGAGAACTTAGGAAGGACAAATCCAAATACTTCGGGCCCTATCCCAGTGTAGGAGCCGTGAAGGATATTCTGGAGCTGCTCCGGAAAGTCTATAAGATAAGGACCTGCAACCGGAATCTGCCCAAGGATATCGGAAAGGAACGTCCCTGCTTGTATTATCATATGGGACAGTGCGACGCTCCCTGCCAGGGCTACATCTCGGAAGAGGATTATGGAGCCAATATTAACGAGGTAGTGGAATTCCTGGGCGGCGATTACACCAGAGTGGTGAAAATGCTGGAAGAGCGGATGAAGGAAGCTGTGGAGAACCTGGAATTTGAGAAAGCAGCACAGCTGAGGGATCTCTTAGGCAGCGTGAAACAGATCGTAAGTAAACAGAAGATAACGAACACCGATCAGGGAGATCGGGATATTATAGCCTTTGCCAGAGATAAGGATGAGGCCGTCGTGCAGACCTTCTTCATTCGAGGAGGTAAGCTGATCGGCAGGGATCATTTCCATCTGACCGGGGTCGAAGGAGAGACGGACAGTCAGGTCATGACCAGCTTTGTAAAACAATTTTATGCTGGAACCCCCTATATACCGAAGGAGATCTTCTTAGGAACCGAGCTGGAGGAAGTGGAACTGATCGAGGAATGGCTTGGCAGCAGAAGAGGGCAGAAGGTATACCTGAAGGTTCCGAAGAAGGGTGATAAGGAAAAGCTGGTGGAATTGGCCAGAAAAAATGCTGAGCTGGTTTTATCCCAGGATGTAGATAAAATCAAGAGAGAGGAAGCCAGGACGACCGGTGCGCTCGAAGAGCTGGCGGATTACTTAAGTCTTCCCATGATCAGTAGGATAGAATCCTTTGATATCTCTAATACCTCAGGTTTTGAAACCGTAGGTTCTATGGTAGTTTATGAAAACGGAAAGCCGAAGAGAGCGGATTATCGTAAATTTAAGATTCAGACGATCCATGGTCCGGATGATTATGCAGCCATGTATGAGATGCTGACGAGGCGTTTTGTTCATGGGAGGAAGGAACAGGAGGAGCTTCGGGATAAGAACCTGGATGAATCGCTGGGCAGCTTTACGAAATACCCGGACCTAATCCTGATGGACGGAGGTAAGGGGCAGGTCGGAATCGCTTTAAGGGTACTGGAGGAATTAAACCTCAACATCGCAGTATGTGGCATGGTAAAGGACGATAACCATAGAACCAGAGGTCTTTTTTATCATAACGAAGAGCTCCCGATCAAAAAGAGCAGTGAGCTGTTTCACTTGATTACCAGGATCCAGGATGAAACCCATCGCTTCGCGATAGAATACCATAGGACCCTCAGGCAGAAGAGCCAGGTACATTCCATTCTGGATGACATCAACGGAATCGGTCCCACCCGCAGAAGAGCCCTGATGAAGCATTTTAAGTCCCTGGAGGCCATCCAGGCAGCAGAAATTGAGGATATTATGATCGTCCCTGCCATGAACCGGAAGGCTGCGGAAACGGTATATGCATTTTTTCATAAAGCATAAAGGCGATGTAAGCATTTACAGTGCCGGAAGATAATGATAGAATAATAGGCAGAACGTGTCGGAAGGAATGGAATGCTGCTTTCTGGCAGTTGCAGGAGCTTTGTGTCGATGCCAGAATCTTATGGGTATCTGCAGAATGGAGGATTACTATGTATACTGTAGAGTTGGTTGGTCTAATTGAGAAAATGAATTTGGAGAATTGCACTCCGGAGATTGATATCAGGGGCATTAGGATCTCACAGCCTGATGTAAACAGGCCGGCCCTTCAACTGGCAGGCTTCTATGATCACTTTGATTCAGAGCGTGTTCAGGTCATCGGCCATGTGGAACAGGCATACATGCACCAGTTAAGCCGGGAGGAGCAGCTGAATATTATCAGCAGACTGATGGATTACAAGGTTCCTTGCATCGTATTCTGCAGGAATATGGAGATACCGGAGGACATTATCAAGCTTGCGATAGAGAAGGAGGTACCGCTTCTACGGACCTCAAAAACCACGTCTTCCTTTATGGCAGAAGTGATCCGTTGGCTGAATGTGGAATTGGCACCCAGGATTACGATCCATGGGGTATTGGTTGATGTCTATGGTGAGGGTATCCTGATCATGGGAGAGAGCGGTATAGGTAAGAGTGAAGCTGCCTTAGAGTTAATTAAGCGAGGGCACCGCCTTGTGACAGATGATGTAGTAGAAATTAAGAAGGTCAGTGATGATACGCTGATTGGCACATCTCCTGATATCACCAGACATTTTATCGAGCTGAGAGGTATCGGGATCATCGATGTTAAGACCCTCTTCGGTGTGGAAAGCGTAAAGAATACACAGGGAATCGATCTCGTAATTAAGCTGGAGGAGTGGAACAAGGATAAGCAGTATGATAGACTCGGTCTGGAGGAGACTTATATTGAATTCCTTGGGAACAAAGTCGTATGTCATTCCATCCCCATTCGTCCGGGCAGAAACCTGGCGATCATCTGTGAATCAGCTGCAGTGAACTACCGCCAGAAGAAGATGGGCTATAATGCAGCGCAGGAGCTTTACAACAGAGTAACCAATAACCTGAGGAAGGGTGACAACTAAATGGAACAGAAGTGTTTTGGTGTAGATATCGGAGGAACAGCTGTTAAGGTGGGCTTGTTCTCTTCTGGTGGAAAGCTTCTTAAGAAGTGGGACTTTGCTACGAAGAGAACCGGTAACGGCAGGGATATACTGAAGGACGTGGCAGAGTTTATTCTGCAAAGAATCCATGAGATGAACCTGAAGCGGGAGGAGATTAAAGGCATTGGGATTGGGGTACCCGGCCCGGTAAAGGATAACGGTGAGGTTCTGGAGCTGCCGAATCTGGGCTTGGGACATTTTAATATAGAAGATGAGCTGAAGGAAATGACCGGGTTTCAGGTTAAGGCCGGTAATGATGCGAATGTGGCTGCACTCGGAGAACAATGGCAGGGAAGTGGCAAGGGCTACCAGAACATGGTACTGGCTACCCTGGGTACAGGAGTTGGCGGTGGTATCATCCTGAACGAAACCATACTGGCAGGATGCAACGGTGCTGCCGGTGAAATCGGCCATATCTTCGTGAACGAAGCAGAGGAGTCCCATTGTGGCTGCGGCAAGAAGGGCTGTCTGGAACAGTATGCTTCTGCATCCGGAATCGTAAGAATGGCAAAAACCATGTTGGCAGCCTCAAAAGAGAAGAGTAAGCTTCGCGGCATGGAGGAGATAAGTGCGAAGATGGTTTTTGATGCCGCAAAGTCGGGAGATGAGCTAGCCCTTAAGATCGTGGATGAGGCTTGCAGATATCTTGGCGTGGCATTTTCCCACATCGCTCAAGTCATCGATCCACAGGTTTTTGTAATCGGCGGCGGAGTGTCCAAGGCCGGAGAGATTATAACAGATACCGTTAAGAAGCATTATGAGAAAAATGTAATGAATGCATTAAAGAATAAGGAAATTCGTTTGGCTACCCTGGGAAATGACGCCGGAATCTATGGAAGTGCAAAGCTGATCCTTGCATCAAAATAAAGGCTGCCGAATAAAGTGAATTATGCATCGCATAATCCACCTGAAAGTTTGTGACTACATAATGAGTAAAAAACCTAGTATAACCAAAACTCTTTACTCTTGGAACAAACTGATTCAAGGGGCAGGTATGCAGGATTTTTGTTAATAGGAGGTCAGCCTTGGAGGATCTATTTATAATGAAATTAAATCAACTATTACCCGCGGGACGGATTCTGGTGAAGGAGCGGATGGAGAACCATACTTCGCTTCATATTGGCGGAGAAGCGGACTATATGGTTCTTCCTACGAAGGAAGAAGAGATAAAAGAATTAATTTTGCTGTGCAGACAGAGTAAGGTTCCCTACTATGTCATGGGGAATGGCAGTAACCTGCTGGTGGCCGATCCCGGCTATCGTGGTTTGATCATCAAGCTGGGTGAGAATTTCTCTGCAATCAAATTCGACGAGGACTGTGTGGTAACTGCACAGGCAGGGGTTCTTCTATCCAAGCTTGCTCATGAGGTTGCCAAACATAGCCTGACCGGATTTGAGTTTGCGGCAGGAATTCCCGGAACCCTCGGAGGTGCAGTTACTATGAATGCAGGTGCCTACGACGGTGAAATGAAGCATTGCATCCTGTCAGCCAGAGTGATGGATGAGGAAGGAAACATATTTACCTTAAGTAAAGATGAGCTTCAGCTTGGTTATCGGACCAGTCTGCTGCAGAAGGAAAATTTGATTGTAATTGATGCGACAATGAAATTCAGTTTAGGAGACTATGATAAGATCATAGGCAGGATAAAGGAATTGAATGCACTCCGAAGGGAAAAGCAGCCGTTGGAGCAATACAGCGCCGGAAGTACTTTTAAAAGACCGGAAGGATATTATGCCGGGAAACTGATCCATGATGCAGGCTTAAGAGGCCATACCCTGGGTGGTGCACAGGTCTCTGAGAAGCATTGCGGTTTTCTGATTAATAAAGAGAATGCCACAGCAGGTGAATTCTTAGGATTGATTAATGAAGTGACAAAAATCGTAGAGGAGACCTCCGGTGTAAAGCTGGAACCTGAAGTGAAGCTTCTGGGTTTTGAGTCCCTTTAATTTCATAGATAAATAAAGTATTTACCCAAAGGATGAATGGAGTAACAGATCAGGACTGCTTTTAGGACTGGCTAAAGTGAAACAAGAGAGGGTCAGGTATGATGAGGTTTGTCATTGTTACCGGTATGTCCGGGGCAGGGAAAAGTTCCGTGCTGAAGATGTTGGAGGATGCAGGGTATTATTGTGTGGATAATCTGCCCATCCAGCTGGTTAAAAAGTTTGTAAAGCTGAAGGCAGTGAAGGTGAACCAGGAAAAGGTGGCACTTGGCCTGGACATTAGGAGCGGGTTGGCATTAAAGGAAATGGATCATGTCCTGCAGGATCTGAAAAAGTCCAAGGTACCATATGAAATCCTGTTCTTAGACTGTACACCCGAGGTCCTCGTGAAACGATATAAGGAAACCAGGAGGACCCATCCCCTATCCGGTGTCGGAAGAGTAGATAAGGGAATAGAGCTGGAAAGGGAAGAGCTGGATTTTCTACGGAAGAAGGCGGATGTCATCATAGACACCAGCCATCTTCTGATTCGTGAGTTAAAGGAACAGATCTATAAAATCTATGTAATGGATGAGAAGTTCAGCAATTTTATCATCACAACAGTATCCTTTGGCTTCAAGTATGGTATTCCCGTAGATTCGGACCTTGTATTTGATGTCCGTTTTCTGCCGAACCCATATTATGTACCGGAACTGAGAGCTAAGACAGGTCAGGATCCGGAAGTAAGTAAATACGTAATGAATTCTGAGGCTTCTGCAGAATTTCTCGATAAGTTGACGGACATGCTCTTGTTTTTAATACCTCTTTACATATCGGAGGGCAAAAACCAGCTTGTCGTAAGCATCGGCTGCACCGGAGGAAAGCACCGGTCCGTCACCTTGGTTCAGGAGCTGGCAAGAAAGCTTGGACATACTGAATATAGTCTGAAAATTGAGCATAGGGATATTGAAAAGGATGCAGGCTGATCCAGGATCGTGAGGGGTTTGCCTGTAAAAATAGGGAGGTTTATTTATGTCATTTTCTAAGGATGTGAAGGAGGAGCTTTCCCTACAGCATGGTGAGGCCAGACATTGCAGTCTAGCCGAGCTGGCAGCAATTTTATCCTTTGGAGGAACCATTATCACCACCGGAAGGGGATATTGCCTTAAGCTGCAAACCGAAAGTCTGGTAGTTGCAAGAAAATACTTTACATTAATCAGAAAAACCTTTAATATAAGTATTGATGTTTCAGTAAGATGTAATTCTCATGGAAAAGAGAACCGCAATTTTACATTGATTCTCTCGGATCCTGATACGGTCGTCCGTATCCTGCAAGCAGCAAAACTTCCTTATGAGAATTTGTCCGATGGTGAAATCGGCAGGGCAAGTCAGCTAATTGTTCAAAATGCTTGCTGCAAAAGGGCGTTCATCAGAGGTGCTTTTTTAACCTCCGGATCCATGAGTAATCCGAAGAAGTCCTATCATTTAGAAATTGTGGTAAATGATTCTGAGAAGGCTGAACAGCTGAAATGCATGATTCAAAGTTTTTCTATAGATGCTAAGATTGTAACTAGAAAGAAAAGCCATGTTGTGTATATCAAAGAAGGTTCGCAAATAGTAGATTTATTAAATGTTATGGAAGCACATGTCGCGTTGATGGACCTGGAGAATGTAAGAATCCTGAAGGAAATGCGGAATCAGGTAAATCGCCAGGTTAATTGCGAAGCGGCTAATATCAACAAGACAGTTGTAGCTGCCTCAAAGCAGATAGACGATATTATCTTTATCAGGGACAATGTCGGCTTCGGTGACTTGGCAGAAGGACTGGAGGATATTGCAGAACTGAGGATTCAGTATCCTGACGCATCCTTAAAGGAGCTTGGCGCGATGCTAACACCGCCAATCGGTAAGTCGGGAGTTAATCATAGATTACGTAAATTAAGTATGATCGCTGAATGTATTCGGGAGCATAAGGAGGAAAACAGTTATGATAACGAAGGAAATAGTAATTAATATTCCTACTGGACTGGAGGCTAGACCGGTTGCTTTATTAGTGCAGGTTGCCAGCCAGTACGAATGTAGCATCCATGTGGAGAGTAACGAAAAGAAAGTTAATGCGAAGAGTATTATGGGCATGATGAGCCTTGGAATTGCTTCCGGAGAATTCGTAACGGTATTTGCGGATGGTCCGGATGAGAAGGCTGCCATTGAGAATATTGAAAAATATCTGAGCAGTAAGTAAAACAAGGACCTCCCTGTAGGTTTATTTCGGGGCGGCTGGGGTTATGAAGATGGATAGTCGCCTGAACCTCCCCTCCGGATTGAGTGATAGGCGGCATAGGTTTATGATGATGGATGAGTTACCATGAACCTCCCTTACGGGTTGGATGATGGGCTGCTGGGGTTATGAAGATGGACGGTTACCTTGAACCTCCCTTCTGGGTTGGATGATGGGCGGCATAGGTTTATGATGATGGATGGGTTACCATGGACCCCCCTCACACACTAGTGAGAAAACATAACGCTGGATTTGTATTCCGTAATCGGACATGGAATGTCCGCTTACCTGAACACAAATCCAGCCTTTTATTTTCTCAATAGTGCATTATGGGAGGTCCTAGGCTCCCATCCATCACCATATAGACTATGGACCGCCCATGAAGCAACATATACGGGAGGTTCAGGCTCCCATCCATCACTTTATAGACAGTGAACCGCCCATGAAGCAACATATCGGGAGATCCAAGGCTCTCATCCATCTCTCATAGACAGAAACCGCCCATGATATGTATTGAAGGGAGGTTCAGGCTCCCATCCACCTTTTATAGATTACGAACCGCCCTTGAAGTAACATACATGGGAGGTCCTTATATTCTTAATTATCTGCTGCTCAGTTTTTCAATTAAGTATTAAGAAGAGTAAAGAACGTTTGTGGTATGTCGTAGACAGGATAAGGGTGCCGGTTCCCAGGGGGGGAGGGCAGAGGCCAGAAAACGATGAGCCGATTTTCGAGTGGGTTGCTGCAGGCTAGTTCGTTTCGCGAGCGAACGACGTACCTATCAGTGAGGAGCGAAACGTAATAAACGCCTGCAGCAACTCCCGGAAATCGAGCTTGTTTTATGGCGCTGCCCTATACTCTGGGAACCGGCGCGCTGATCCGTATCTTTGTTAATTGAGTTATATATTTAGAAATTATGAAGTGCCCCCTCCCGTATTGGTGCGATTTGTGCTTTTTTTGACATAAAAGTTTAATTTTTTTGTAAGGAAATCGAATCATATATGTGTTATAATAATAGTGTTATGGGACAATTCTAATATATATGGGGTTTAGTTTTACAAAGAAGAAAGGGGTGTTTATGACGGTGACGAATAACCGGAAGAAACCCAGCAAATCGAAGGGCAGATTAAAGTGGATCGTTCTGCTTGAAATAGTGATTGTTTTACTTCTATTCGGCACTTATTATGTTGTTACGAATCTGAATAAGGATTCAAAAACCGGAGAGGAAGTTAAGGACAATACAGAAAATAGTATGGCTGATGATTCGGAGAAGCAGCCGGACAAGGAAGATGAACTGACTCCGGAGGAGAAGGAAGCTCTTGCAGAACAGGAGAGACTTCAGAAGGAAGCCGCTGCAAGGGAAGAGCTGATTACACAGGCAAAACAGCTTACCCTAAGTTATGATTATGATGGCGCAATTGAATTGATTAAGGGTTATCAGGGGAAGGAAGGCGGATATCAGGTATATCCGGTTCTTACGAAAGCGATTGCCGATATCGAGGCAGAGAAGGCAACCTTAGTTCTGTACGGCGGTTCCTATGATTCGGTTACCCAGTTTAACCACGTCTTCTTTCATTCCTTAGTCGCAGACAATTCTCTTGCGTTTGATGATGATTATACGAATGCCGGATATAACATGTATATGACTACCATATATGAATTTAAACAAATGATGCAGGAAATGTATGAGGATGGTTATGTGCTGATCAGTATCCATGACATTGCCAAGGAGGTTACCAAGGAAGACGGTACCAAAGAGTTTGAAGCCCAGGAAATCTATCTTCCACAGGGAAAGAAACCCTTTGTTTTATCCCAGGATGATGTCAACTATTATGAGTATATGAAGGGTGACGGCTTTGCTACCCGCCTGGTGATTGGTGAGGATGGTAAGGTAACCTGCGAGATGACACTTAAGGATGGCACTATCTCCTATGGTGCTTATGACATGGTTCCGATTATTGATGAGTTTGTAGAAGAACATCCGGATTTTTCCTATCGTGGAGCGAAGGGTATCATCGCTTTGACCGGATATGAGGGCGCATTGGGTTACCGGACGAATGATCCGGCCTCACCGACCTATGAGCAGGATAAGGAGTCAGCGAAGGCCGTGGCAGATGCCATGAAGGCAAACGGCTGGGAATTTGCTTCTCATTCCTGGGGCCATAAGAATATGCAGACCAGAACCTTTGCTCAGGTTGAGACCGATGCAAAGCGCTGGAGGGATGAGGTGGAACCCATCACCGGACCTACTGATATTCTGATTTTCCCCTATGGTATAGATATTGAGACCACCATGGGTCACTATAGCAGCGATAAGTTCGCTATGCTGAAGAAAATGGGCTTCAATTACTACTGTGGTGTAAATAAGGGCCCCTGGATGCATATTAAGAACGACTATGTAAGAATGACCAGAAGACCGCTGGATGGACAGGCAATGTTACAATTCCCTGAAAGATTGACGGATTTATTCGATGATCTGAGTAAGATTATCGACCCGGAACGTCCTCCCAGGAATTGGTAAACAATAAGGAATCTTTTCGATCTGATCGAGGAGATTCCTTTTTTTATCATACATCTATGAAGCTTTCTTTCATCAACTGTAGTTCCTGTGAGAATGTTACTGTAAGTACAATGATAAAATCATTGCTTCACAGGTTTCACAATGATAAAATAGAATAAGCTATAAAATAGCGGAGCAGTCAGGAGGGAGGAAGGTTATGAACTTTACACATTTACATTTACATACGGAATATAGTCTTCTGGATGGCTCCGGCAAGATCAAGGAGCTTGTGCTCCGTGCCAAGGAGCTGGGCATGGATAGTCTGTCCATCACGGATCATGGTGTTATGTATGGCGTGATTGATTTCTACAAGGCCTGCGTGACGGAGGGGATCAAGCCGATTATTGGCTGTGAGGTCTATGTCGCACCGAACTCCAGAATGGACAGGGAGGCAGGGACATCCGAAGAGCGTTACCACCATCTGGTATTGTTGGCTGAGAATAATACAGGCTATCAGAATCTGATCAAGATCGTCTCCATTGGTTTCCTGGAGGGCTTTTATTATAAACCTAGAATAGACTATGAGATTTTAGAACAGTATCATGAAGGAATTATTGCTCTAAGTGCCTGTCTGGGCGGAGAAGTTGCCGGCAACCTGCGAAGGGGCTTTTATGCAGAAGCGAAAGAAGCAGCCCTGAAATATAGGAGGATCTTCGGGGAGGATAATTTCTTCCTGGAGCTTCAGGATCATGGAATTCCGGAGCAAAAGACCGTAAATCAGGGACTGATTCGGATGTCCCAGGATACCGGAATTAAGCTCGTAGCTACGAATGATGTCCATTATACCTATGCGGAGGACGCTGATCCCCATGATATCCTGCTCTGTATTCAGACCCAGAAGAAGGTGAATGAGGAGAACCGGATGCGTTATGAGGGGGGGCAGTATTATTTGAAATCCCCGGAGGAGATGTATTCCGTCTTCCCCTATGCCAAAGAAGCACTGGAACAAACCTATGAAATTGCGAAGCGCTGTAATGTCACGATTGCCTTCGGAGAATACAAGCTCCCGGTTTATCCGGTTCCGGCACCTTACAGTGCCTTCGAATACCTGACCCTGCTATGCAGGGAGGGTCTGAAGAACCGTTACGCAGAGGTGTCGAAGGACTTATCGGATAGATTGGATTACGAGCTGGAGACCATTAAGAACATGGGCTTCGTGGATTATTTCCTGATCACCTGGGACTTCATAAAGTATGCGAAGGACAATGATATCATGGTGGGCCCGGGCAGAGGCTCTGCTGCTGGCTCCATCGTATCCTATGCCCTGGAGATCACGGATATTGATCCGATTAGATACAACCTGCTGTTTGAGCGTTTCCTAAATCCCGAGCGACTAACGATGCCCGATATCGATATCGACTTCTGCTTCGAGCGCAGGCAGGAGGTCATTGATTATGTTACGACGAAATACGGGAAGGATAAGGTTGTGCAAATCGTAACCTTCGGAACGATGGCTGCACGGGCGGTCATTCGGGACGTGGGCCGTGCGCTGGATCTTCCCTATGCCCAGGTGGATACCGTAGCGAAGATGATACCGACCGAGATCGGAATAACAATAGAGAAAGCTCTGAAATCCAACCCGGATCTGAATAAGCTGTATGAGGGTGATCCTGATGTAAAATATCTGATTGATATGTCCAAGAGACTGGAGGGACTTCCCAGGCATACCTCGATGCATGCAGCCGGGGTCGTGATCGGTAAGGAAAGCATCATGGAATATGTCCCCCTATCCAGATCCTCCGACGATTCTGTTACAACTCAGTTCCCGATGACAACTCTTGAGGAGCTCGGACTGTTAAAGATGGATTTCCTGGGGCTCAGGACGCTTACGGTGATTCAGAATGCGGTCGCTCTCGTCAATAAGAACCGGGATGCCGCGAATAAATTTGATATACAACAGATAGATTATAATGATTTCAAGGTATATGAATTAATTTCCTCCGCAAAGACAGAGGGTGTGTTCCAGCTGGAGAGCTCCGGGATGAAGAGCTTCATGAAGGAATTAAAGCCCAGGACCCTCGAGGATATCATCGCAGGTATTGCCCTCTATCGGCCGGGTCCGATGGATTTCATCCCCAAATACGTAAAGGGAAAAAATGAATCCGGAAAGATATCTTATGAATGCCCGCAACTGGAGCCCATCCTGTCGCCGACCTATGGCTGTATCGTATATCAGGAGCAGGTCATGCAGATCGTTCGAGATCTGGCCGGGTACAGCTATGGACGCAGTGACCTGGTGCGCAGAGCCATGTCCAAGAAGAAGGAATCCGTTATGATCAAGGAGCGGCAGACCTTTGTTCATGGCAATGCTGAGGAGGGGGTACCGGGCTGTGTGAAGAATGGCATCCCGGAGGCAGTGGCGAACCATATCTTTGATGAAATGATGGATTTTGCGAAATATGCTTTCAATAAATCCCACGCTGCAGCCTATGCTGTGATATCCTATGAGACAGCCTATCTGAAATGCTATTATCCTGTGGAATTCATGGCGGCACTAATGACCTCCGTGATTGATAATCCCGGTAAGGTTTCGGAATATATCTACACCTGCAGACAGATGGATATTCAGATACTGCCTCCTGATATCAATGAGGGAGATGCGGTGTTCACCGTATCAAACGGAGCAATCCGGTATGCCCTGTCTGCAATCAAGGGTGTGGGAAGACCGGTCATCCAGGCCATCGTACAGGAGAGGGATGAAAATGGTCCTTACCTGAGCCTGAAGGACTTCGCAGCCCGACTGTCGGGGAAGGAAGTCAATAAGCGGACCGTAGAGAGCTTTATTAAAGCCGGTGTCTTCAGTAATCTTCATCCGAACCGCAGACAGCTTATGATGAGCTATATCCAGATATTAGACCAGCTGGCAGCGGATAAGAAGAAATCTCTGACGGGTCAGATGACCCTGTTTGATATTGCAGGGGAAGAGGAGCTGAAGGACTATGAGATGTCCATGCCCGAGGTCAGTGAATATAGTAAGGACCAGCTGCTTGCCTTAGAGAAAGAGGTTCTCGGAATCTATGTGAGCGGGCATCCGCTGGAGGAATATGAGGAACGGATTCGTAAGAATGCAACAGCTTACTCCAATGACTTTCAGATTGATGAAGAGACCGGAAGGCCGAAGGCAGAGGATGGGAATATGGAACTGATCGGCGGAATGATTACCGGCAAGACAGTCAAATCTACGAGAAATAACAGTATGATGGCCTTTCTGATGCTGGAGGATCTGTTTGGAACTGTGGAAATCATTCTATTCCCGAAGGACTTTGAGAAGTATAAGCAGCTTCTGGAGATGGATACGAAGATCTTCGTCCGTGGTAAGGTAACCGTCGAGGAGGATAAGGCTGCGAAGCTGATCTGCCAGGAGATTATCCCCTTTGACAGTATCCAGAAGGAGGTCTGGATCAAGTATCCCAGTGTCAGAGATTATCTTAAGGATGAGTCCGCTTTATTCTCCCTGTTAGGGGAATATGACGGAAATGATACGGTCACGATCTACTGTACTGCAGAGAAGCAGATCAAGAAGCTGCCGAAAAGCAGGAGTACGAAAGCAGGGAAGGAACTTGTCGACAGACTGAAGACAATATATCTGGAAGAAAATGTTCGAATTACGGAAAAGAGTATTGAAAATATGAGAAAAATGGTCTAGAATACTATAGACCTTAAGATGAAGCGGAGGAAAAATAATGGCAAGTAAAGTAAAAACCATTGGAGTATTAACAAGCGGTGGGGATGCGCCGGGTATGAATGCTGCCATTCGTGCAGTTGTCAGGACTGCATTAGCGGAAGGCGTCAATGTGAAAGGAATCAGAAGAGGTTACATGGGGTTATTGGAAGAAGACATTGTCGAGATGGATTCCAAGAGTGTATCGGATATTATCCAACGCGGAGGAACCATACTTTATACAGCCCGTTGCCCGGAATTCGTTAAGCCGGAGGGACAGGATAAGGGTGCTGAGATTTGCAAAAAGCATGGGATTGACGGACTCGTGGTTATCGGCGGTGACGGCTCCTTTAAGGGTGCTCAGGCTCTTGCCAAGCGTGGCGTGAATGCTGTAGGTATACCCGGCACGATTGACCTGGATATTTCCTGTACGGATTATACCATCGGTTTTGATACCGCTGTCAATACAGCCATGGAGACGATTGATAAGGTCCGGGATACTTCCACCTCCCACGAACGCTGCAGCATCATTGAAGTTATGGGTAGAAACGCCGGATATATTGCATTATGGTGCGGTATCTCAAACGGTGCAGAGGAAATCCTGATCACAGAGCGTTATGATTATGATGAGCAGAGAATCATCAATAAGATTAATAACAGACGTGAATCCGGCAAGAAGCACTATATTATCATCAATGCGGAAGGCATCGGTGATTCCTATGGAATGGCGAAGAGAATTGAAGCTGCTACCGGGATGGAGACCAGAGCTACGATCATCGGCCATGCCCAGAGAGGCGGAAGCCCTACTGCAAGGGACCGTTACTATGCATCAGCAATGGGTGCGAAGGCTGTGGATATCCTGTGTGCCGGCGGAACCAATCGAATCATCGCTCATATGCACGGCGAGTTTGTGGATTATGATATTGAAGAAGCTCTTGCAATGACGAAGGATATAGATCAGTATATGTATGACCTTTCTAAGAGATTATCTAAATAGCCAATCGTAAGAGATCGGCATACCTGATTTATCGGCTGGTAATACAATCAGTCTTGCTGACAGCTGAAATAGAACAGGAAATTATTGCTAAGGCTGTTTCACAGAAACAGCCCTTTTCATATCCGGAAATAGGTCCGGTATTTATTATTACTTCGGGATCCGCCTTTTTTGAAGGCAGAATGGAGTCAGACATGAGTAAAAAAATGAAGAAGCTTTTATCCTATTACCGACCATATCGGGGATTATTCTATGCAGACTTATTCTTTGCACTTGTATCAGCAGCAATCTCATTGGTCTATCCGATGGTGGTAAGATACATAACAAATGACATATTAGTAAAGTATGAAATTGCACAGGCTACCCCGATGATCATTAAGCTGCTTTTTCTGATGCTCGGTCTTTTACTGCTGGAATTCGTCAGTAACTATTTCACCGCCTATCAGGGACATATCATGGGTGCCAAGATGGAATATGATATGAGAAATGACCTCTTCATGCATTATCAGAAGCTGTCCTTTAACTTCTATGATAATCAGAAGACGGGACAGCTGATGTCTAGGATCACCAATGATCTGTTCGATGTTTCGGAGCTTTGTCATCATGGCCCCGAGGATATTTTAATCTCAATCATCAAATTCGTCGGAGCCTTTGTCATTCTGATCAGCATTGACCTGCCGCTTACTCTGATTGTATTTGCTTTTCTCCCCATCATGTTCCTGTTTGCTTTTCATATGAGAAAAAGAATGAGCCGGGCCTTCCGGAGGAACAGGGAGCGGATCGCAGATATTAATGCAAGGATTGAAGATAATCTGTCCGGGATACGAGTGGTCAAATCCTTTGCGAATGAGTCCATGGAAATAGATAAATTCATGGAGGGGAATGGGAGATTCGTCGACAGCAAACGAAACAGCTACCGGAACATGTCGACCTTCCACTCGGGGCTTTCTCTGTTTACGGGACTGATTAATGTGGCTGTCATCGCAGGCGGGGGACTGTTCATCGCTCATAAGGTCATCAATGTCGGAGATCTACTGACCTTTTTATTATATATCAACAACCTGATCGATCCGGTGAAGAAGCTGATTAATTTCACCGAGCAGTTCCAAAACGGAATGACCGGCTTTGACCGGTTCTTTGATATCCTGGAGGTTGAACCGGATATTGTGGATCAGCCGGGAGCCCTGACCTTAAAGGAGGTTAAGGGTGAAATAGAATTCCATAATGTAGCCTTTAAATATCAGGATACGGCAGCAGAGGTGTTCCGGAATATAGACCTTAAGGTGGAGGCAGGGGAGTATGTTGCCTTAGTAGGCTCCTCCGGCGTCGGCAAGACAACCATGTGCAGCCTGATTCCAAGATTTTATGAGGTTTCAGAGGGGAGTATTACCATTGATGGAACAGATATCAGGAAGATCAGATTAAAATCTCTCCGGAAGAACATTGGTATCGTTCAACAGGATGTCTATCTGTTCGCTGGTACGGTGATGGAGAATATACGTTACGGGAAACCTGACGCATCTGAGGAAGAGATCATAGAGGCTGCTAAAAATGCCAATGCGCATGATTTCATCCAGGGGCTTCCGGACGGATATGATACCTATATCGGACAGAGGGGAATTAAGCTATCCGGCGGTCAGAAGCAGCGGTTAAGCATAGCCAGAGTATTTCTAAAAAACCCTCCGGTTTTGATTTTTGACGAGGCCACCTCCTCCCTGGATAACGAGAGTGAGAAGGTGGTTCAGGATTCCCTTGAGAAGCTGGCAAAGAATAGGACGACCTTTGTGATTGCCCACAGATTGACCACCATCAAGAATGCGAAGAAGATTCTGGTGCTGACGGAGGAAGGAATTAAAGAGTCCGGCAGTCATGAGGAGCTTTTGGCTTTGAACGGTGTCTATGCGAACCTCTACCATATGGCCTTTGATCCAAAGAATTCCTTCGTATAAATAATCAAACTGATTATGATTGACAGAACCATCTGAGAATATCCTTAAAAAATTAATATGCCAAAAATTTCTTTGTCGGAACAGTCATTTTTGTGGAACGAATAACTCGGATGCAGCGTCTAATCATCAGAAAGCCAAAGATAAAGCAGCTTGCATCCATTTTATCATTTACATCGTCTATCAGAACTTGTATACTATTGCCATATAGTATATGGAAGACAGATGATGATAAAGGTATAGCAAATAGGGGGATAATAGGATGCAAAAAGAAATACGCAACGACATCTCCGAAGAATCACCTGCATATGACATAGAGACCTTAATGAGGCAATACGGAAACGATGTACTGCGCACAGCATACATGTATGTCAAGGATGTCCATACGGCAGAGGATATTTTTCAGGATGTGTTTATCAAGGTGAACCAGAAGCTTTCCACCTTTGAAGGAAATTCAAGCATTAAGACATGGATCATAAGGATTACCATCAATACCTGTAAGGACTATTTGAAGAGTGCCTGGAACAAGCGGGTTGTACCGATGATGGAATATCAAGAGGATGCGATAGTCAGCGAGTCTGATTATGAAGCAGTAGAGAAGCAGGATACGAACCAGCTGGTTAAGCAGACGGTGCTATCCCTGCCTGAGAAGTACAGAGATGTTGTACTTTGTGTATACTTTCAGGAGATGACCATAACAGAGGCAGCAAATACTCTGGGAATTGCAGAGGGCACTGCCAAGAGTCGGCTATCACGAGCCAGGCAGCGATTAAAAGAAGTATTGGAAGGGAGGATTTCAGATGAGTTTTGATCAAAAGAAAAACGGCAGCATGGATCATGATGAGATGAATGTAAAATCGCATCTGAACACTTCTCTTGAAAAAGAAGGAATAAGTGTATCGGAGGATTTAATTAATAGAACGCTGGAAGCAATCAGAAAGCAGTCACAGGAGGCTGTCGGCCCGGTTAGTGTCGAACAGGAGAGGCAGCCCGAAAGAAAAGTGATACCATGGTTTAAATATGCACGTAATTTTGCAGCCGTAGCTGCTGCAGGACTGATCCTGGTGCTGGGCATCAATGGCTTGGGACAGACGGGAAGGAAGGACAGTCAATCAGAAGCTTCCAAGGATAAGGAAAGCAACATCAGCTATGATATGGCTACCACAGAACAGGCAGCACCGGAAGCCGCCGATACGAAAGCGGATGCAGGCAATTCTGCGATGGAATTTGCTGCTCAGTCAGCAGAGAGCACGTTAGGTAGTGATAATAACGGGGAGGCCGGAATTAATTCAGAAGAGACACTAGATGATTCCGCAATGAAAACGGAAGATGAAGATGGTACGATGATGAAGGCTGAGGGAGAGACTCCTACGAGCGATGCAGCGGAGGGTGATCAATTACTCCTTTCCTTTAGGGAGATCTGTCCTATCCTGCCGGAGGAAGTACAGGATATCACGATAACCGGAAAAGCTGGTCAAGGGGAACGGTTCATCAGTGATCCGGAAGAGATCAAACTGTTCTATAACCAAATGGAAAGCTATGCATACTCGCAAGGAGCTGCGGAGCAAAGCGAAGTTCACCTGACCGCAGTGATACGAATGGATGAAGGGATCTTTGAGCTGCGGTTGGAGGAAGGGACTCTGGCAACCAGCTATACAAGCGGAGGGGCCACAGTTGAAAACAGATTTGCAGTATCTGATTACATGCAGCTTCTGAAGGAGCTGGAAGGCTGGTATCAGACCAATCATTAAATGAAATTAAAAGGCACCTGGCTCCTCCCGACATGGATAACATGTCAAAGGGAGGGATCAGGTGCCTTGTGGTTGATATGCCTATCATAAAGCTTAAGCTTCATCGTCTATTAGCAATGATTACAGTTCGTCCTCGGGGAGCTCGGAATCTGAATCAGCTGTGTCGGCTGTATCCTCCTCAGAGGAGATGTTGATGGGGACGTATTCTCTGCCCTCTGCATCCTTTTCATCCTCATCCTCGGTTTCAAAATCTTCAAAATCATCTTCGAACTCATCAAAGTCGTCGGAAGATTCCCTCTTGATTACATTCTTATAAAGATAATAGGCACCCGCTGCAAGCGTTGCAACAGAGAGAGTGCCAAATATAAATTTACCAAGCTTCTTCATATTAGTTGCCATCCTTTCATAATATTTAATAATATGCTATTAATTATATACTATTCTACTATTATAATTCTATTTTGGGAAAAAATAAAGTAAAATATTATAAGTAATAGAATATTTTAGTAATCATTATGAATAATTAATGCCTTCGCCCGGGAGTTGACAGGATTCTCAAATTGATTTTAAAACACTCGTTAAAGCATCGCCATTTATTTCCACTTAAGAAAATTTTAAGTATTGCGACAAGATTTTGACAAAAAATTAGAGTTATGATACTATATATGGTAGAATTTATTCTTTTTCATAAGTATTTATGGTGTAATATGTTTACGTTAAGTATTTATGAGCAACTGGGCAGCTTGCATGGCTGTCTGACACCAAAGAGTGAAAGAACTGAGGAGGAAGATAGTATGAAAATGAGATACGGCAGAAAAATTGCCCTGATACTCTCACTGGCATTACTGTTACCGTTTCTGTTGGATCAGAATGTTGCCGATGCATTGGCTGCAGCGTCTCCGACATTTACGGAAAGTAAATTTGAAATCATAGGAGTGGGATCGACCCATCAACTTGAAATTAAGGACAAAATATCTGGCAGTACATACAAATGGTCCTCTTCTAATAAGAAGGTTGCCAAGGTTAGCAGTAAGGGGTTGGTTACCGCTGTATCAAAGGGAACGGCAACAATCAAGTGCGTAATTACCTTGCCAACAAAAAAGACGAAGACATTATCCAGTAAGATTACAGTTACCGTTCCTGCTGATGAAGTTAAGATTAATAACGCAGTGGAGGTAAACGGAGCCCATATCCTGCTGGTAGGTGAAAAGTTCGACTTTAACAGGGACATCGTTCCTGCAGGCTCCTCCTACATTACATACTGGTCCACTGGAGGCGGTGATGAGAGCTGTATCCGGATTGATGATACCGAAGCCGGCACCGTAACAGCCTTAAAGCCCGGTAAAGTAATTCTGAAAGCCACGGCTGCTAAGACAACGAATAAGGACGAACTTAAGAAAAGTTACATTAATGATGCGATTATCATAGAGGTAAAGAATCCGACAGCAACTGTAAATTCAGCTGATATCATTGGCAGCACTGAGATCAGGGTCGTATTTGACAGCCCTGTGGACCCTGCTACTGTGATCGGAACGAATAATTCTCTGTTAAACAGCATAGAGATTACACTCCGTAAGAATTCCAAGGGTGTACTGGCGAAGGATCCCGGGGCCCTGAAGGCGAGTCTGTCAGCGGATGGCAAGATACTTACCATCACCTCACAGAACATGCTTGACGGCGAATATGGTATTAATGTTTCCTCTAAGATTAAGACAACCGGTGGAGTAGCAATCGAAGAATATTATAGACAGGTCACCTTCGTGGATACCATGGGTCCTACCATTAAGACTGTTGTATTAGATGACTCCGGTCTGATTGCTACCATACAGTTCAGTGAGGCAGTTGACTTTACGAACCTGAAGGTATCCAACGCCACCCTGCTAGGCTCAGGAAATGCAGATCCTTCTACACTCAGTAAGCTGAATAACCGACTGAATTATGTAGCAAGCACGGACAAAAAGTCCTTAACCATCAATCTTTCCGGCATCGCATCCGCGGATTATGGAAAGCCCTTCCTGGTTACCTTCAGCGGTATTAAGGACCTTGCAGGCAATACTCCTCCTGCCTATACTCTGTCCGCAACAATAGTGACAGATACCTCACCAAAGCCACAGGCAAGACCGTTTATGGCTGTAAGAACCTCTTACAATACATTAACCGTTACCTTTGACAGAGCGATACAACAGCCTGGCTTTATAATGATCAATAACGGCAGCATGATCTTGGGAGTTGTAGATTCCACAGATAACAAGAAGGTAAACTATACCTTCAGTGATGCGGAAGCAGCCTTAACCGGAATACAGCCCGTATCCGTCATTAACTGGAGCGGTTATAACGTAGCTACTACGGATACCTTTGCCAGCCAGCCATACAGGTTCCCGGGAATCGATTTTACGGCTGACAGGACAAGCCCTGTATTACTTAACTATAACTTTGACCAGGAAACGAATATCATGACCCTGGCTTATAATGAGGCTGTAACATTGGCTGCATCGAACGGTATCTTCTCCAGTAACCTGAGGACGGTTACGGATGAGATTTTCTCAGGAACAAATATTACCTATACGAAGCTGGATTCTCCGGATAATAAGGTGATCAGGCTGTTAATCGGTAATATGACATTGCTGGGAAGCTATACCTTCTCAATCGATTATGGGTTTGTCGTAGATAATTTCAGAAATTATAACCTGAGAGTGGATAATATCACCCTCAGTAATACAGGCGGATCTGCTGCAGAGCTTCCTGGGCCGTATTTGATTACCCAATCCACCACAAACCTAAGCCAGATCTACGTAGAGTTTGCTAATATGCTGGATGTACCATCTGCTACGAATATAACAAATTACAATATTCCGGGAGTAACGATCCTTTCGGCGGCGATTACGAAAAATAACAAGACGAATGGTGCTACAGTTGTCCTTACAGTAGCGGATGGTTCCATTGATATCACCTTGGAAAGACCGATTACGATCAAGGGCGTCAAGGGTTATAACGGAAGCTATTCTGAGATGGAAACCTTCCCGGCTCAGATGATAGAGCTGAAGGATAATAAGAAACCGACTCTGCTGGGTAATCCCGAATATGACAGACAGGCTTTGAATGTGATAAAGCTGAACTTCAGTGAAGAGATGAAGGGTACCTTGTCAGTCAGAGTCACACAGATGGGAACAACTCCGATCGAGATTCCTAATGTTGTGACAATGAGCGGTAAAACCGTTACGCTGACCCTTGGCTTTATCCCTAATACAGGATCCCTTTTGAGGATTGATATTCTGGGCAATAACCTGACCGACGTCAGCGGTAACCAGGTAGCCATGTCACCTCAGTACAGTGTATACGTAACACATAATTGATCCATCCGATCACAAAGGCATAATAAAATCAGATACTCTCAAAGGAGCCATCCTTTGAGAGTACCAATAAAAAAGGAGAGCGAAGAATGTACGTGTTCAAGGACGAGTATAAAACCGGTATTGACAGGATAGATGAAGAACATCATAGGCTATTTGAAATAGCGGACAAGGCATACGAGATACTCATGGATGAATTCATACCGGATAAGTACGATTATATTGTTGAGATTTTAAATGAACTGAAGGAATATGCCGGAACTCATTTTGAACATGAAGAGGAGTACATGGCTGAGATCGGTTATAAGAAGCTTTTCACTCATAAGGTCGAGCATCATGATTTTGTTGAAAAGCTGAATGAATACGACCTGGCAGTTATGGATGAGAACCAGAAGGAAACCATATTGGAGCTACTGGAGTTCCTGAATAACTGGCTTGTAGATCATATCTTAAAGAATGATAAGCAGATTGGATAGATCAATCTGCTGAATGAAATCATAAAGAGGAAGGTACGGATAATTCCCCGAACAACCTGTTAGACGGTTGTGCGGGGATTTTTTTTGTGTTAATTGAAGCTTCGGGTGAAAATGTCGCTCTTCTTAAGCAGGCTTTCTACCGTATCGATACCCAGTCTATGGAGAAGCTCGATCACATAGGGATTATCAATCGGAGTAGGATAAGTCGCATCCTGGCCGTATTCCTCCACATGAACCCTTCCCTCCTCGTGGGGGATCAGGGATCTCGGACCGCCGACACAGCCGCCGACGCAGCCCATGCCTTCATAGAAGTTCGCTTCTATCTTACCGGATACGATATCGTTTACCATTGCCCTGCAGGCAGGAACACCATCAGCCTGCTTTGAGTGGAAGGAGATATCTCGATGGGGGTTCAGCCGTTCCAGAGTAAGCTCGACGGCTTCACTGACGCCTCCGGTATGGGCATAAATTCTTCCCGCTCTGGAGGAGTGATCCTTTTCACTTTCGTCCATATCGGCAGGATTGATCTCCATGACATTGAAGATATCCTGAATCTCCTGGAAGGTCAGAACATAATCTACTGCCTCGGCTATATCCTTCTCCCTGGCCTCGGCCTTCTTAGCCAAACAGGGTCCGATAAAGATCGTCAGAGCATCAGGATGCATGACTTTAACCGCACGGCCGCTGGCTATCATCGGGGATACAGCCGGTGGAACATGGGGGACCAAGTCGTGGTATATTTTTCTGATCATGGCAATCCAGACGGGGCAGCAACAGCTGGTCAGCTGGTAATCCTCCGCTGTTTTTATATTGGAATCGAACTCCAACGCTTCCTTCAGGGTCAGGATATCGGCAAACAGCGCTACCTCTATCATCCCGTCAAATCCAACCTGTTTCAGAGCATTCCTTAGCTTCCCCGGAGTAACATCTCTACTGAACTGGCCAAGGAAGGCAGGTGCAATCAATGCATAGGTAAGGCCTTTATGAGAACGGATTGCCTGGAGAGCAGGAATGACATCCTTACTAGTGGTCAGTTTACCGGCGCGGCATTCCTGGATACAATAGGAGCAGCCGGAGCATAATTCCTCATCAACCTTAGGCTCTCCGGATTCATCGGGATGGATGGCATGAAAGAGGCATACATTCACACAATGCTGGTCATCCTCACAGTCGCAATTGCCGGTATGCCAAATCAGAGGGTGTTTCTTTGGATGAAGCAGGCAATCCAAATGATGCACATCAAAGGCATCCAGTGATCTAAGATAGTCCTCCTGATGATCCTTCGCTGTTGCTGCTAAAAGCTCACGGTATAATTCCTCAAATGTTTTCAATGTTTACCACCTCGTTTGATAGACTATTGGTATTATCCTCATTTATATCATTATTATACCAAACTGTACTTTACTAGGAATTGGATTTGCTTTATAATTATAGCTAGGCTGTGTACCTTTGGGTACTGAATATAATTTATACTGGCGGGGAAAATCTATTTAGAAAATCTAGGATATGAGGGATAGAATTGAAGGATCATACGAAGAAATTTTGGAAAGGTACCGTCAGGTTATTTTTCTATTTATATATTATTGTTTTATCTTATTTCTTGTTTTTTAGTGAATCCTTTGGGAGGGGCAACTCCTCGATGGGATATCGGTATAACCTGGAGCTTCTTGTGGAGATAAAGAGGTTTATTAAGTATCGGGAACAAGTGGGCTTTGATGTATTTGTGATCAATATTCTCGGTAATATATTTGCATTTATGCCTTTTGGATTTTTGCTGCCGATTATTCATAATAAATATCGCGGGCTTTTTCGGGTGGGATTCTATAGCCTTTCATTCAGCTTGGCAGTAGAGGCAATTCAAATGCTGTCCCGTGTCGGAATTTTTGATGTGGATGATATCCTTCTGAATACCACAGGAGGACTCCTTGGCTATCTACTATTCGTAATCTGTAATCTGCTTTACCGCAGATTATATAAGAACCATCAGAAAGGGAATAAACATGCTTAAGCTTTTTAAGAAAAGGGATATGATCCATTTCGCCGGAAGAACACATACCAAGCTTGGGATCCTCTCAGCTGTCATCGGAATAGCTGTCACCACGGGGTTCCTCGCTGTCAGTATCGTATCCGGAGTGTTGCACGGAGAGGGAGGAGAATTGTTCGGGATGCTGGGATTACTCCTGCTTGCCCTTGCTGTTTTCGGTTTTGTCCTATCCTATAAAGCCTTAAAGCAGAGGGATATTTTTTATCGTTTTCCATTGATTGGAGCTGCCTTGAACGGCTTCATGACAATTTTGTTAATTATCATTTATATCTTAGGTTTTATTGAATGAACAGACTTTCACAAACATATTGGTAAGCGGGAATCGCCGCGGATTGGAGAACAGAATGGATCAGAATATATTAGTCCGGGAGGAGTCGGAGGAGATAAAGGAACGCTTCGAGCTGGCCATGGAGAGAATTAGCTTAATCGAGGATGAGGCATCGGTGAAAGAGCCTTACCGGGAGTACTTCGCACGGGTTTCAAGATTCTTAATGCTGGTGAGAAGGGTGGCTGAGCTTGCCGGTAGGGACAGGATCAAGAGTCTGACATTGACAGAGCACAAAGCCTTAAACCGTTCCCTTTATGAGGATATCACCGGAGATAATTATCAAGTCAGCTATGCAAACCCCGCATATGCCTGCAAGTATCTGGGTACGAAACATGGTAAGCTGTTAAGCTTCCTCTATACAGAGCTGCGAGGGCTGATTATCTGTGCTTATGAGCAGAGATGGAGAGAGCTGACTGTATATCTTGAGCTGTTCATAGAGATATATAATCTCTATGAATGGGAGGATGAATTCACGTACCGGGATGTAAAAAGGGCGATCTATGATTTCATGAGTGATTACTGTGATTTATTCGTTACCAGCCGTACCGCGCAAATGATTGATACGAAGCTTTCCTTTGCTACGGATATTATTATGGAAGCTGACTTAACAGATTCCGGCTATCTGTATCGGTTCGGAGATTATATCTCTGAAAATGAGCTCCGGACAGCACAGTTCTTAAATTCTCTTCCGGAGGATCAGGTGCAGGCGATGGCAGATACCTTTACGGAAGGGTATCGGTTGGGCTTTATCACTAGTCGTAAACCTCTGGAGACGAAATCCATCGTAAATATCCGTTACCAGCTGGGTTATGAGCGAATGATCAGGAAGGCAATCCTTAATTTCAGGAAACTGGGACTGGAGCCTGTGATTTTTCGAGCCGCTTATAATGCGA
>JAEZHX010000281.1 GCA_023436765.1 Bacillota bacterium | reverse complement strand
GAGAAGGAGATTCCGCCGAAGCTTATAATATACTCAATATTATTTGCTGGGCCTGCAGTGAAGAACTGTAGGACTGTCTCACTAAGCTACCCGGTTTAGTGAGTTGTGCTATCTCAACCAGGGAAATGGAGGACTCAGAGCAAAAAAGCTTAACCTGAGGTATCCTCAGGTTTTTTCATGTGATAAAATAGGTGGGTTTATCCGCCGTATTTGGACAAGAATACCATGATACTGGAAGAGAATAAAATTATTTCAGAGGGAGGAAAAGCCTCCCAAACTAAGAGGAGGAGAAATCCTCCCAAACCACGGGAGGATTGAAATCCTCCCAAAAAACGAGGAGGATTGGTTATGAAAAGGAAATTAACTTCATTGTTAGTTGTTGCCGTATCGGTAATGATGCTTGCCGCAGGCTGTGGCACCAAGGATAAGGCAGAGAATGCCGGAAATACTGATAAACAGGACAACCAGACGACACAGTCAGAGACGAAAAAGGAAACCTTTAAGGTTGGTCTTGAGGCAGCATATGCACCCTTCAACTGGACACAGCTGGATGACTCCAACGGAGCAGTTCCGATTGATGGCTCCAAGGAGTTTGCAGGTGGTTATGACGTAGAGATCGCTAAGAAGATCGCAGCCGGTTTAGGAAGAGAACTGGTTATTGTTAAGACCGAATGGGATGGTCTGTTACCTGCATTAACCTCTGGTAAAATTGATGCAATCATCGCAGGTATGTCTCCGACTGAAAAACGTAAGGAATCCATTGACTTTACTGATAACTATTATGAATCTGATCTGGTTATGGTAGTACAGAAGGGTGGAGCATATGAGAATGCTACTTCCATTCAGGATTTCTCGGGCGCAAGGATTACGGCACAGCTGAATACCTTCCATTATACCGTAATTGACCAGATAAATGGTGTGAAGAAGGAAACTGCATTGGATAACTTTCCTGCAATGAGAGTTGCACTGGAAGCCGGTGCTATCGACGGTTATGTATCTGAGAGACCGGAAGGCGTTAGTGCAACTGCTGCAAATGACAAATTAGCAATGGTAGAATTTAAAACAGGATTTGTGACCTCTCCGGATGATACTGCAATCGCAGTAGGCCTTAAGAAGAACAGCGAACTGACTGCAAAGATTAATGAGATTCTGGCCGGTGTCTCTAAAGAAGATCGCGTTACCATCATGGATAACGCAATCAAGAATCAGCCAGCTGCTGAATAAAAATTGAAGTTTAGAGGCTGTCCCAAGAAAGGTATTGCTATGATTAGGGACAGCCTCTTTCTCATGTGTCTATAGCAGGTAGGACAAGCCTGTTAATGATATAGATTATATATTAATCGGGAATAGTATATAATATTTCTGCGGTCAGGAAAGCAAGGAAAGGCTTGGTGTTATAATGAAATGGGATGTATTTAGTGAAATAATCACAGAATATTGGCCTATGTTCCTTCGAGGGGCAAGAAATACCCTGGTTATTTCAATCATCGGAACAATATTAGGAGCAATTATTGGATTATTAATCGGTGTGATTCGAACGATTCCCACACCGAAACATGTGATAGGAAAAACCTTAATAAAAATAGTTAATATAATTCTTACGGTATATATTGAAGTGTTCCGCGGAACGCCAATGATTGTGCAGGCCATGATTATCTATTATGGGTCTCTTAAGTTATTAGGTATTGATATGAATGTTATGTTTGCCGGAATCTTTATCGTATCCATTAACACAGGAGCCTATACCGCAGAAATCGTTCGTGGTGGAATCATATCCATCGATAAAGGGCAATTTGAAGCAGCCCATGCCATCGGCATGAACCATATTAAAACTATGATTTATGTAGTTCTTCCCCAGGTAATCCGAAATATATTGCCTGCCATCGGCAATGAGTTTGTCATTAACATCAAGGATACCTCCGTACTAAATGTAATCGCTGTAACAGAGTTATTTTACGCAACGAAATCCATTAACGGAATGATGTTCACATTCTATGAACCCTTCCTGGTAGCCTGTGCCATCTATCTGGTCATGACACTCAGTGTGACGAGAATCTTAAGATTTATCGAGAGGAGATTGGACGGGCCTGATAGCTACAATATCATACCTGGTAACCAGATGCAGGTAGCCAGACCTGAGGATATGTTAAAGAGTCAGCAAAAATAAAGGAAGGAGGAGTTCAGTTATGAATAACAAGCAGATCCAAAACGGACATAAGGATAAAGAATATAATGAAAATGACTTCATCATTGAAGTAAAGCACCTGAGCAAATCCTTCGGTAAGAATGAGATATTGAAGGATATTGATTTCAACGTGATGAAGGGTGAAGTGGTCTGTATCATCGGTGCCTCCGGTTCCGGTAAATCCACACTGCTTCGCTGTATTAATCTCTTAGAGCAGCCCAGCGGCGGAGAGATTATCTATAAGGGTAATAATATCACCGATTCCGCCCATAATGTATATGAGTATCGGACCAAGCTGGGCATGGTATTCCAGCAGTTCAACCTGTTTAATAACCATAATGTGCTTAGTAACTGTATGGTGGGCCAGCTCAAGGTATTAAAGAGATCCAAGGAAGAAGCAGAGAAGATTGCTATAAAATATCTGACAGTCGTCGGTATGGAGCAATATATCAACGCGAAGCCTCGGCAGCTGTCCGGCGGACAGAAGCAGAGAGTGGCAATTGCCAGGGCACTCTCCATGGAGCCGGATGTTCTGCTATTCGACGAACCGACCTCCGCTCTGGACCCAGAGATGGTGGGGGAAGTACTGAATGTCATGAAGGAGTTAGCAAAGAGCGGCTTGACCATGCTTGTAGTTACCCATGAGATGGGCTTTGCTCAGGAGGTATCCGACCGCGTGGTTTTCATGGACAAGGGAGTTATTGCAGAGGAAGGAACTCCGGAGCAGATCTTTAACAATCCGGCTCAGGAGCGAACCAGAGAATTCTTAAGGAGAATCCTTAGGGACGATAAGAGAGAATAATCAGTGAATTAAGTTATAGAGCAGGTAAATACCTGCTAATCATACCGCCGGATAGTATCAGAGGGAAGCCTCGCATACTGTCCGGCGGTTTTTATGTGTGCCCGGCGGCACAAATGGCGGCTATCAAACGAAGGAAACACTGATATGTATCGGGCATGGGTGCAGTCACATAGCATCCTGTGCTGCAGCAGGATTACGAGTCCTGTGGGAAGGAATTAACCACATTATGGTTTGAATTTTTAGGATAAGTTCTATATAATATAATTAGTGCAATATTTACAATATCGGGCCGAAGTAGGAGTTAAGCAGGGAGGACATAGAATGAGAATAAATGAGATCACGATCAAGCAGCTGCAGGAATTATATCATAGCAGAACCGTCTCTGTGAAAGAAATAGTACAGGAATACTTGAATCGGATTCAGACCATCGATCAGGGTGAGAACGGCTTGAACAGCGTGCTAGAGATAAATCCTGATGCAATTATGATCGCGGAAGAGCTGGATCACTCAGGATATGCAGAAGATAAGCTGTTATATGGCGTTCC
>JAEZHX010000276.1 GCA_023436765.1 Bacillota bacterium | reverse complement strand
AGCCTTTATGATGAATTCATTAATTATATTACGATTAATGTATCTGAATTTTATCGTAACCCGGAGCAGTGGATCCTGCTGGAGAAGGAAGTGATACCTTACCTGACAGAGCGTTTCGGTAAGAGCTTGAATATATGGAGTGCAGCCTGTTCTACAGGGGATGAACCCTATTCTCTTGTCATGCTGCTATCCAAATTCCTTCCCTTGGAAAAAATCAAAATTTATGCTACAGATATAGACAGGCTAGTGCTGGAAAAGGCCCGAATCGGCTTATATCATGTGAAAAGCCTGAAGTCATTACCCGAAGAATTTCTTAAGAAATACTTCGTTCAGGTAAATGACAGAACATATCAGATATCAGACGCAATTAAGAAATGCGTGGAATTCAAGCAGCATGATCTTCTGAAGGATCCATATCCGAAGGATCAGGATTTGATTGTCTGCCGCAATGTATTGATCTATTTTACGGATGAGGCAAAGGATAAGATTTATGCGGGCTTCCATGCAGCACTGAAAAGGGACGGCCTCTTATTCGTTGGCAGCACGGAGCAGATGATCCAGTCAAATCAATTGGGATATCTGAACTACAAATCCTTCTTTTATAAGAAAATGTGATATTATTTTACAGCTGTGTGAAGGCTTTCACACAGCTGTTTTTGCTTTATGATAGGCGATACGGTTAACAATTATCTTATATGAATTTCATTGCTGAAATATATGTTACTGCTGAAAGTGTAGGACCGGAACAAAGGCTGTTAGAAAGGGGCAGTAAACCCAATGAAAAAGTGTTAATTAATAGTTGATTTTTAATATAATATCGAGTATATTGATTTATAGATTAGCTGAACACATTCCGAATACGATATATAGTTAGTCAGGTTAAGAGAAACGCACCCTATTCTTCCATGTAATGAGGATGCGCGGGTAGCGGCAACATGGAGGGGATTTATGCAGAGAACAATTACAGTTGCAGTCGATGCCATGGGTGGAGATAATGCTCCGGGTGAAATCATTAAGGGAGCAGTGCTTGCAGTCCAGGAGAAGAAGAATATTAAAGTTCTGTTGGTCGGAAAAGAAGATGTCATTACCAAGGCCTTGAGCGAGTATAATTATGATAACAAGCAGATAGAAATCGTACAGGCTGATGAAATCATTTCAAATAATGAGGCACCGGTATTGGCAATCAGGCGTAAAAAAACTGCTTCTATTGTCGTTGCGCTTAATCTGGTGAAGAATGGTGAAGCTGATGCCTTTGTTTCTGCCGGAAGTACAGGAGCAGTTCTCGCTGGCGGACAGCTAATCGTAGGAAGGATCAAAGGGGTGGAGAGACCTCCGTTGACTCCGGTAATTCCCACGATTAACGGCGTTTCCCTGTTGGTGGACTGTGGGGCAAATGTAGATGCAAGACCTTCTCATCTGGTTCAATTTGCTAAGATGGGTTCCATCTATATGGAGAACATCGTAGGCATCAAAAATCCCAGAGTAGCGATCGTAAATATTGGCGCAGAGGAGGAAAAGGGTAACCAGTTAGTGAAGGAAACCTTCCCCTTACTGAAGGAATGCACCGATATCAATTTCATCGGAAGTATCGAAGCCAGAGAAATTCCTTATGGGGGTGCTGACGTCATTGTTTGCGAAGCCTTTGTCGGTAATGTTATCCTCAAACTGTATGAGGGCCTAGGCACAGCATTGATGAAGAAGATAAAGCAAGGGCTGATGAGTACCACGAAGAGTAAGATTGGCGCATTGTTAAGCAAATCGGCGCTGAAGGAAACGCTAAAGGATTTTGATTTTACGAGATATGGCGGAGCGCCATTGCTTGGTTTGAACGGTCTTGTTGTTAAGACTCATGGAAGCTCCAAAAGCAATGAGATCAAGAACTCGATTCTTCAATGTGTTACCTTTACCGAACAGAATATTAACGAGAAAATAACAGCAAAGCTAAGCAGTAAGGAAGAATAACCTGTATTGATCTTAAGCGATTGACATAACAGGGTTTTTGGATTTATAAAGCAGGAAAATATTCCTCATCAATCGGGGAAACCAAAATATAATAAGAAGGGTGAATAAAAATGGAATTTGAAAAGCTGCAGAAAATTATCAGTGAAGTATTAAACGTAGAGCCGGATGAAATAACTATGGAGACCACCTTTGTTGACGACCTTGGTGCTGACTCTTTGGATTTGTTCCAGATTATCATGGGAATCGAGGAAGAGTTTGATATCGAGATTGCAAATGAGGAAGCTGAGAACATAGTTACCGTTGCAGACGCTGTTGAACAGATTAAAAACGCTCTGAACTAATTTGATTGACTAGAGAGGCAATATTTGTTTCAACTTGTTTACAGTATATCTATCAGTGGTATGTAAAAGCCCTGTGAATAAGGTTCGCCTTATTTTATTGGGCTTTTTCGTTAATTCTATCAGCTGTTTTGTGGAAGGAGGAATTTTAAACTATGAGTGTACGCAAGAGATCAGAAGCTACGCAGACAGCTCTGGAGAACAAGATTAATTATCATTTTGCTAACGGAGCTATACTGCACCATGCTCTGACCCATTCATCCTATGCCAATGAAATGAGAATGAATAAGGAGAGTAATAATGAGCGTCTGGAATTTCTCGGAGATGCCGTATTAGAGCTGGTCACCAGTGAGTATGTATATCAGGAATACAAGGATTTATCCGAAGGAGATCTGACGAAGCTGAGAGCCAGCATTGTCTGTGAACAGACTCTGTCCACCTGTGCCAGAGACCTGGAATTAGGGGAGTATCTGCTGCTTGGCAAGGGAGAGGATGCATCCGGCGGAAGAACACGAGAGTCCATCCTGTCCGATGCGATGGAGGCTGTCATTGGAGCAATCTATCTCGACGGTGGTTTTACTAATGCAAAAGAGTTTGTTCAGAAGTTCATCCTGTCCAGTATCAAGAACAAGGAGCTCTTTTTCGATAGCAAGACTATCTTACAGGAAATCATCCAGAATGAGAATAATAAACAGAAGATTCGCTACAAGCTGATCTCGGAGGAAGGTCCGGATCATAATAAGACCTTTACGATTGCGGTTTATATCGGAAATGACCAGATCGGGATTGGAACCGGACGGACAAAGAAAGCAGCTGAACAGGAAGCAGCATCCCTGGCCATTAAAAAGCTACAAAACAAATAATCGAGGGAGACCTACATGCATCTTAAAAGTATAGAAGTACATGGATTTAAATCCTTTGCGAATAAAATAGTTCTGGAATTCCATGACGGAATTACAGGTATTGTTGGACCGAACGGCAGTGGTAAGAGCAATGTGGCAGATGCGGTTCGATGGGTGCTGGGTGAACAGAGTGCCAAGCAGCTCCGCGGCGCCAGGATGGAGGATGTCATTTTCTCCGGAACACAGACCAGAAAACCCTTAGGCTATGCCTATGTGGCAATCACACTGGATAATTCCGACCATAAGCTTGCAATTGAATATGATGAGGTCACCATCGCCCGCCGTGTTTACCGCTCCGGTGAGAGTGAGTACCTGATCAATGGCTCCTCCTGCCGTTTGAAGGATGTGCAGGAGCTGTTCATGGATACCGGTGTCGGTAAGGAAGGCTATTCCATCATCGGACAGGGCCAGATTGACAAAATCTTAAGCGGAAAGCCGGAGGATCGAAGGGAGCTTTTTGACGAGGCCGCCGGTATCGTAAAATTCAAGCGTAGAAAATATGCCGCTGAGAAGAACCTGGAGGAAGAACGGCTAAATCTGTCCAGAGTAACGGACATCATGAAGGAAATTGAGAAGCAGCTGGCTCCTCTAGAGAAGCAGTCCGCTGTTGCTAAGGTATATCTGAAGCTGAAGGAAGAATTGAAGGGTCTTGAGGTCGTACAGTTCTTAAAGGAATATGATAAACTTCGTATCTCTAAGGATCAGCTCGAGGAGAAATTAGGGATAGCCACCACGGATTACGACCGTGCGAAAGAGGAGTATGAGAATACGAAGGAGGAATATCTCCGCCTAGAGCAGCAGATGGAGGAGTGTGACCGGAGTATTGAGGAGGACCGGAACTCCTATAACGAATTGATGCTCCGTAAGGAGAAGGCCGAGGGTGAAATCAAGGTATTAAAGGAACAAATCAGCTCCCTACAGCAGAATGATAAATATTATCAGGGCAGAATTACCGCCAGTGAACAGGATATCATCCAGAAGAAGAACGAAGAACAGGGCTACCTGTCAGAGAAAGAGAACATAGATCTGAAGCTCTCGGATTTGGATGACAGACTAGCCGGTGCTCTTTTGGAGCTGGAACAGATCAAAGAGAATATCAGGCAATACACCCGTGAGATCGAGGACTGCAACAACGGAATCTTTGAATACCTAAACCTAAATTCCGGAATTAAGAGCAACATGCAGCGTTATGAGACCATGCTGGAGCAGAATACCCTCCGTAAGGCAGAGCTGAACCAGAGGATATTAAAGAATAAGAGCGAAGAAAGCTCCTATACGGAAGCAATCGAGCAGTGCCGCGAGGAGCTGAATAAAATATCCGAAGCAATTACTTTCCATACCGAGGAAAGCAGCTCGGTGGAAAAGGCAATTACAGACAGCCAGGCAGCGA
>JAEZHX010000224.1 GCA_023436765.1 Bacillota bacterium | reverse complement strand
TAATCATAGCCGGTACTCTGCCCTACACCGGGATGGACGAAGGTAGCCGTCTGATAGATCGGCACGGTTACCGACCCGGTATTATGGGTATTATCATCTGTTCCGTGGACACATAAGGTAGTGATCTCCATGCTATTTTCCTCCATGCTTTATTATAACATCTATCGTGCCTACATTTCATATTGGATTAGTATGTTTTTAAGAGTATAATTAATTTTCATATTATTGTCAATTGGTTTTTTATCAGGTAAGTACATTTATGTTGCAGTATGAAAAAGGATGCCGCAGCAAGCGGCATCCCATAGCTTCAGCATCCGGTTATTTCCCGGCATATTCATAAACCTTAATTGTTTCTATTACAACCGGAGCTGCGGGAATCCCATTGTCCGCATCCGCCTTATCAACCCTGGCAACGGCATCCAGGACATCATAACCATCATACACCTGTCCAAAAACAGTATGCGCTTTATAGAGCCAGGGTGTTCCGCCGATGGTGCCATAGTTCTCTATCGCTTCCTTATCAAATTTCACATTGTAAGCCTGTTCTGCCTGGCTTAAAATATTCTTATCATAGGTCTGGGTTGTCTGTACGATGAAGAACTGGCTTCCGTTCGTATCCGGACCTGAATTCGCCATGCATAAGGCTCCGCGGTAAGGTTGGAGCTCATCAGAGAACTCATCCTCGAAGGTACCTCCCCAGATGCTTTCTCCACCACCTCCCGTACCTGTAGGATCTCCGCCCTGAATCATGAAATCCTCAATGATTCTGTGAAAGGTAAGGCCGTCATAATAGCCTTCCTTCGCATGAGTCGTGAAGTTCTCCACTGCCTTAGGTGCAGCATCCTTAAAAAATCTAACATAGATAGAACCAAAATCCTTAATTACAATCTCAGCCACTGTTTCATTCTTCTCAGGTTTTGCGAATTGGTCAGCAGCATCCTTACTTCCACAGCCTGTCATAACGATTACCATCAATGCCGCTACGACTAGTTTAATAACCGTTCTTCCCATGTGAATAACCTCCATTACTTATTAGATCACTTAAGCTTGATCAGGATATAAGCTTCTGAATACCAGCTACTTCCTTCCTGCCAGTAATTTATATTAATGTTTTGCACCATCAAAGTCAAGACGGCCCGCTCATTTTCTACCGTAAATTTGGCTTCCTCCTCCGATAGCACCTCGGAATGATTTACCTCCTCAATATCAGAAAAGCGATCTATGATATCATTCACTGAGAAGCGAATCAGCTCGGTTTCCTTTTCCCTCAGTATCAGATAGGTTTTCCCTCCGTTCCGGTCATATTCCAGGGTATACTCCACACCATTCTTCCGAAGGATTGCTTCCCTTTGATTGTTCTCCTCCCCGGAAATATTCACTCTGCGTAGATAGTCATATCCGGTAACATTTATCATACTTTCCTGGTCCAGATATAGATAGAGGCTCCCATATGCCCCTTGGGTATCGTCATATCTCGAAAAGCCAAAGGTCTGATCAAAATGAAAGGTGCTGTTATAATCAGCCAGCCAAGGAATGTCTTTCGTGTAATTCATTTGATTCAAATATTCGACGGAGCTAATGATTGTCTTCCTGTCGTATTCATCCAAATCAGGATTAGGGGTTATTCTATTGTCGGTCAGCATACCGTTCTCTGTAAGGACACTTTTCAGCCTGCCTGTCTGATTGAGACGGCTTACTGTGAAGGCATCCACCGGTGGCAGAATGGACAAAAGAGATAGCAGGATCAGAATCGGTGCTATCAAACCGTTCTTCCTGACCGGAAGAAAGCAGAATAAGAGTCCTGCCACCGTCGCAAAGAATCCGAACAGAATCACATAATACCTCCCATAGGTGATTCCTGAATCTCCGATACTGATGCAGGAGGATACTGTCTGGAACAGGACCACAGGAACCAGTATTTTAGGAAATACCCTGCGAAACATGGCTGCAATCGGGCTGTCCAGCCTGCTGACCAGGAGGTAGACTATAAGAACAGTTATGGAATAGGACACCAAAAGAGGCTCTAATAAACTATCCGTCCAGAACTCATCGGTAAAATTCAGTATAATATAGATGAGCAAAATGATCGTAAAAATAGCGGTTACAGGGATAATAACGTAGGACAATAAGCTGGCCAGAACTCCCGGCGTATCTCCGGCCTTTTGGAATACCGGAATTTCCTCTCCGCTCTGAACCTGTTCCATACTCCCGGCTCCAACTGCGGCCGGGTACTTTGGGATTAGAGACAGAAAATAAAGCGGAGCATATAGGACGAATACGATATTTGCAGCATGTACATAGGATGTCCCGTTAATAGGAAGAATAAGCTTGTTTATTGCACTCAAGATCAAAGCAATACCTAAAAATAAGATGCCGGAGAAGAACCCTGCTACCCAAAAGGCCTTAAACGCAGCCATAAAGCTTTGGTTAAAATCAATTACTGAGCGGATCGAGGGTATCCACAGGAATGCTACCAATAACAAAAAAAGGAGAACCATCGTCCTTACAGTTATGGTCGCAGTGATTTCATGATTTCTTATGATAAAGAAGTACGCGATGGTAAAGGCTGCCGATTCTGCCATATAGAGCAGCCTGTATGGCCTTCCCCCGTGATAATGCTCGAATACCATCTGTGACACTACATAGATAAATGCTCCGACGAGGAAGGTAAGCAGCAGCCTGGTGTAATCCTCAAACTCCTTGGTACTGATTACGACAGCATTCATAACAGCTGCTGATATCAACAAAAGTAGGGTAACAGGAAAACGGAGAACAGTATCCGTCAATCCCTGAAAGCGTGCCCGAAAGCTTTTCAAAAGTTCCATTGGTAATACCTCCCTTCATAATTATATACCACTACCATATTGTACCACAAAATAATATAAATTACCCAAAAAAGTTCCAGCACGTAATTATGATATGTGATTGCTTCATATACGGAATTTTGCCGGTTATTGAAATTATACAATAAGCCCAGGTTGAATCTGGTGATTTTTACTAGTATAAATTTAGCTCATAATAAAAATATATTAAAAACAAAAAAACCTCTTTACAAAAAGGCAAAAATATGTCAAAATAAGAAAAATTCCAGGAGGTATTAAGCTATGTCTTCTAAGAAACAACCCATCGGCTATCTACCCGATGAACGTCCCCCGATCGTGGAATTAATCCTATTCGCATTGCAACAGATCGTTGTAATGTTCCCGGCAACCGTTCTCGTTGCTATTCTTACAGGTTTCCACGTATCTACTACCATTTTCGCCAGCGGATTGGCAACTCTTTGTTTCATTCTTGTTACCGGAAGAAAAATCCCCCTTTATTATGGATCCAGTTTTTCCTACATTGCAGCCATTGCTTCTATAATGGGAGCTAAGCAATTCGCAGATATGGATCTCAACTCCAAAATCTCAATTGCACAATTTGGTATCGTAATGTCAGGTTTCGTATCCATTGCTGCCGGCTTAATCATTAAACGTTTCGGCAGAAAGGCAATCGAGAAGGTTCTTCCCTCTACTGTAACCGGAAGCATTGCTATTATTATCGGCTTATCCTTAGCAGCATCCGCAATGAACAACGCATCAAGCTACAGCAATCCCAGCAGTGTAGTTGTTAACGCTGAAGATCATGCAGAAGACGATATCCAAAATGTCAACCTTGGCGGTGTTATCGCTAATGCAAACAATGTATTTACCGATACAGAAGTCAGTGATGCTAAAACATATAGCAGCTGGTCCTGGGTGATAGCATTGATTACCTTAATATCAACAATTTTATATTCTGTATACCTGAAGGGCAAACTATCTCAGTTGCCTATTCTTTTTGGCCTTTTGACAGGTTATGTGAGTGCAGCGATTATCGGAGGCATTACAGGCATAGGATTTATTAACTTTAATAAGACAGCTTTGGAGGGTATCATTAACCTTCCTATCTTCACCTTCCCGAAGCCATCCTGGGCTGCCATCGGCGCAATCATGCCAATCGCCATCGCAACGATCCCTGAATCAACCGCACATATCTTCCAGCTCGATATCTATGTAAACGACTTTGCTAAGAAGAAGGGCTCTACGAAGAAATATAACCTCGGTGATAAGCTTGGACTTAACTTAATCGGTGACGGTATCGGCGATATCGTATCCGGTGCTATCGGCGGTCCTGCCGGAACCAATTACGGTGAGAATATTAGTGCCATGGCATTATCCAAGGTATTCTCCGTTCCCGTATTAATCGTAGCAGCTATTATCACCATGGTAATCTCCTGCTTCACCCCTCTGGTTAACGCAGTATATTCCATTCCGGAAAGCGTAATCGGCGGCCTTTCCATCTATCTGTTCGGTGTTATCGCAGCACAGGGTATCACAATCATGATGGACAGTAAGGTTGACATGTTCCAGTCCAAGAACCTGGCAGTCATTGCTATCATCTTAATCATCGGCTTAGGCGGCAGCTTCGGCTTCCCTAACGGTATGATACCCATATTCGGCGCAGAGTTCCCTGCTATCGCTTCTGCTGCAGTAGTCGGTATCTTATTGAACCTGCTGTTATCCATTGGTGGTAAGAAGACTGCAGTACAGGATAACGAATAGCAGTTGTTACTTATTATAATAACTGACGATATCAATACTCCAGACAAAGCATAACCCTAACATAAAACAGCAGCACTTACATCAGTGCTGCTGCTTTTATGTTAGGTAGATAGCTGATCAGAATATAACACTGATACAGGTGAAATTATCATTTTCACTGGATACACGAAGAAGCAGCCGCTTGATCATGAACTCTGCCCATTCCTGTGCTGTGTTTGATTTTGACAGATCTATTTCCATTTCGGTTTCATAGACATATTCCCAAAAACCGTCCGAACATAATAAAATAGCGTCGCCTTTCTCGACCTTTATCGGTTGATCAAGCTTATTGATTTTTAGTTGCTCTTCATTTCCTAAGACTTTTAAGAGCTTGTTTCTGTCATCGTGAAATCGAATCTGATCAAAGGTTATTTCACCCATATTTACGGCGATTTGTGAGACTGTATGATCTTTTGTTATATAGTAAGGCTTTCCATTTTTAAAATAGTACAACCGTGAATCTCCGACATGGAAAGCACTCAGCTTATCACCATCATACACCGCGCCGACTAGAGTGGTTTTCATATCCTTGAGATTACTCTCCTTGTTCTGCAGGCAGAGGATCTGCTTGTTTGCTGCTTCCATCATCTCCAGCAGAGAGCTTTCAGAAAAATTACCTATCGACAGAAAATACTCCAGAATAAACTCAACAGCAGATTTTGAAGCGATTTCTCCGCTCAGATGTCCACCGAGGCCATCTGCCAGGACCCAGATGCACCTTTCCGGATTTTTTGAATTATATCCCGCGAAGTCCTCGTTGTTATCACGTCCGCCGCAGTCGGTATATAAATAAGTGTCCATTTTACCGCCCTTCCTTAAGATATAAAATTAATAATACCTTACTTCAAACATATTACTATTGTTTGCTAAGTAAAACTTATCGCCGTTGTTAAGCTTTGTCGGCACATTCTGAATCAATCTTACGCCATTTTCAAGAAAGGTTCCATAGGACGAGCCGAGATCGGTTACATAAACAGCATTATTCTTGTAAGTAACCACACAATGGGTACTACTTATTCCGGGTATATTCACCGGATAAATAATATTACAGCAGCTCCCGTCTCTGCCAAGTCGAAGCTGGGAATCCATTCGGAAGGATTTTCCCTGAAAATAACCGGTTACGCCTATAACAACTCCAATCTTATCCGTTGCGGAAGCCGGCATAACAGGTTGGGCGTATTGTGGCTGGACAGGCTGCTGAGGCGGACGATATTGCGGCTGGGGTGGCTGCTGGGGTGGACGGTTTGAGGTTAGGGACTTTCTTATCCGTGTCGCAATCCACACGATAACAGCAATAACAATGATATAACCGATGATCTCCCCGGCACGGTAGTAAGAATCATAGACTGTATTAATTATGTACATATTTATTCCACCTTTATGATGATTTTATCATCAGCTTGATATTAATAGTATCTTACCTCAAAGGTATTGTCTGCACTTGCAACATAGAATTTATCACCGTTGTTAAGCTTTGTTGGCTGGTTTTGAATAAGCCGTATTCCGCTTTCGAGGAATGTTCCGTATGACGATCCGAGATCGGTTATGTAAATAGCATTATTCTTGTAAGTGAGCGTACAATGAGAGCCGCTAATTCCGGGTTTATCCATCGGATATACAACATTGCAGCTGTTTCCATCTCTGCCCAGTCTTAGCTGAGGTTCAACTCTGAAGGATTTTCCCTGGAAATAACCGTTGATACCGATCACTACTGCCACATGCTCCGGTGCGGGTGCGCCACCATAGACAGGCTGTTGAACAGGCTGCTGAAGGGGTTGCTGGAATGACTGTGCTGACGGAGTTGCATTTTTAACAGCTTTCTTCTTCCTGCCTGATAATATAACGATAAGCACGATAGCTACTAACAGAACACCGGCACCGATTATTATATAGAGCATGTAATCTATCTCGCCCGCAACTGTATAGGGGATATCATTTCTGTTAATATTCTTGATCAATTCATCAATGACTACGGCATAATTTGCGCTTCCGGTTTCAGAGCCGATCATAAATGTGTTGATACCCACTACCTGGCCCTTGGAATTTACCAGAGGTCCGCCCGAATTACCGGTATTTATTTCCAGATCGAGCTGATATACATCCTCTTCATTAACTCTTGTCCGCTTTGCGATACCGCCTTTCGTTATTGTTATGTCGCTGGTATCATATTTCGGAAAATCCGTTCCTGCCATTGAATAGGCAGGATAGCCCAAAGCAGTGAAGGTGTCGTCAATATTAATACGGTCGGCCGGGCAGATTACCAATGCTTCCCGTTGCGTTGTAGGTTCGGGAAGTCTTAGTACAGCGATATCCTTTGTTTTATTGGTCCAATATACCTCAGCCTGTACATACTGATTGGCGGCTGCGGAGAAATAGACCTGAATAACATTATTTGTTTCATATGCGTCGCCTATGACATGATAATTTGTAACTATGAATTGAACGGGTTTTCCTTTTTCGCCAATCGCAAATCCAGAACCGATCCCGGACCATAGTTCTGTTTCGCCGGTATCTTCGTTTACTGCATAAAACTGTTCATATACCATTACGACGCCTTTTGCGGCATCCCTTGAGCTACTGGCATAGGCAACAGAGGGGATGGCCGGTACAAAAAAGGTTAGCATCAATAAGAATAGAAATATTTTTTTCTTTAGCATGGAATTATCCTCCTAATAATTTAATTGTAATTATATTCAATTATCATAATTGTTAAGTTGTCCTGATCCGGATTTTTTTTATCGAGAGCCAGATCTACTATTCTTTCCGCTGCCTCCTGCGGTTCATATTCGATGTTACTGATCAGTTCAAAATTGTTGAGGGCATTATATATACCATCGGAACATAAGACTATTCTGTCACCGGGTATTATCCGTAAGGGCCTGATACTTTGATCGACTCTCTTAATGGAAGGGGATCCGATATAGGAAGTAAGTGCTGATTTTTGCGGATCGGTTTTGGCTTCCTTGAGCGGTAGCCCTGTCGTTATATGGCTTTTCAGAAGATCACTTAAATAGTTGTGTTCTTCATTGAGCTGATACAGCATGCTATTCCTGTAAAGATAGATCCTGCTGTCACCTATGCTGATCCAATTGAGGGAATCACCATAAATATGCGCTGCAATGAGTGTTGATCCGGCCTGGACATTCCCCTCTGCGGGAAATGCCTCGTTCACTCTGTCATTAAGACTTTCCGCCATTACCAGAAGATTTTCGGGACAGAAGGTACTTCCGTCTGTCTCGGTGAACATGGTAAGCATGGCATTTACTGCATAATCACTCACCTGTTTTCCATCGGAAAGCCCTCCCATTCCATCAGCGAGAACGGCAAGAATACCATATTGTTTGATAATCTCTTCTGAAACAAGGTTGGAATAACCGAAGGAATCCTGCTGTGAGGAACGCTTCCCGATATGCTGCGCATTTCCAAATCTAAATATCACATTGGAATTCCCTTCTTCTGAATCAGCAGAATGAATGTTTTTTGCGTTGTGAATGGATATCGTGATCGTTTTACCAATGCTGGTCCTTTTGGCCTTCTGATGTCCTTTTTTTGATTTCTTTTTACGAGATTCTTGGGGACCGGTTACAGCTGTTGGCTTTGGCCTTTGCTTTTTATCACCGGTAAATATTTTTTTTATTAAACCCATCATTTATACCGCCGTTCTGTTAGTGTGGATATCAGAGGAATCACTAATCCCAATTAAATTTCTCGCTGCACAACGGCATGAACAGTAGCTTACTTTTTCCAATGCTTATTATGTCGTAAGCATTCAATTGAATGGGGGTAAGCAATATGTCCTCGTTTATGTAGACGTTTCCTCTTGTACCGGGCTGTATCCAGAAGTTATTCTTACGCTGATCGTAGGTTATGATTATTTCGGGTTCTCTGGAAATGCTTTCATCAAAATCCAGGCAGATACTGTTTTCTTTACCGCGTCCGACGGTATTTTTTTCTGACCTAATTCCAAAATCCTTCCCCTTTTTGTTCCCCTCGATACAGATCAGCCAGCCGCGAATAGGAGCGATACCCTTCTCGTTCTTATCTAGCGCAACGGTAACATTCGTATAGGGGTTATTGAGAGGCTGGGTCTTCGGGAAGGACTGCATTGGATCAGGAATAGCAAAATTCATTGCAGGTGCAGGATCCATAGGATCACCCATGGGTGCGGGATTCCCGTAAAGCGGTGCGGTTTTAGGAAACTCAGGCGCATTGATATTCGCATTCTGCGGTTGGTTTCCCAGTGGTCTTGTGACTCCCACATCCATTGCGGATGTGCAGAAGGGGCAGGTGCTGTGCTTATCAGCATCGTAAAAGTGCCCGTTTTTGCATTGAAGCATATTCATTCTTTTATCCTCCATTTTCTGTTTATTATTTAAATTTTTAATAATAATCTTCCTTTTATTGCCAAGAAATATAACAGCCAGGTAAAGCTTCTTGCAGCGATTCTCGGTCTGATGATGAGACCTCTCTCTTAATCAAAGTCTACAATATCACAGTCTGGTAATGCTTCTTTAAGCTTTTGTATGTCAGAGTCAGAGATGTTGCCAAAGGACACCCCAAGGCTAGTCAAATTCGTCAATGACATAAGAGGGGTTACGTCGGTTATTTTATTGTAGCCCAAATAAAGCTCCGTAAGCTTCGTCAATGACTTAAGAGGGGTTATGTCGGTTATTTTATTAGTGGTCATAGCAAGATCAGTAAGATCTGTCAATGACTTAAGAGGGGTTATGTCGGTGATGCTGTTTTCTCCAAAACTAAGCTCCGTCAGCTTTGTCAGCGACTTAAGAGGGGTAATGTCGGTGATGCTGTTTTCTCCAAAACTAAGCTTCGTCAGCTTTGTCAGCGACTTAAGAGGGGTTATGTCGGTGATATCGTTACCGCTCAAATCAAGTGAAGTCAGCTTTGTCAATGACATAAGAGAGGATATGTCTATTATGCTGTTATATCCCAAATTAAGTTCCGTCAGCTTAGTCAGTGACATAAGAGGGGTTATGTCGATAATGTCGTTAAAGTCCAAATAAAGCTCAGTCAGCATTGTCAGTGACATAAGAGGAGTTATGTCGGTAATATCGTTCCTGTCCAAATCAAGCTCAGTCAGCATTGTCAGTGACATAAGAGAGGATATGTCTATTATGCTGTTACCGTCCAAATTAAGTTCAGTCAGCTTCGTCAAGGACTTGAGAGAGGATATATTGGTTATCTTGTTAGAATCCAAACTCAGCTCAGTCAGCTTAGTCAGCGACATCAGAGGGGTTATGTCGGTGATATTATTGTATGTCAATTCAAGCTTAGTCAGCTCTGATAATGACATCAGAGGGGTTATGTCAGTGATGGCGTTATAGCTTAAACCCAGCACAGTGAGCTTTGTTAAGGGCTTGAGAAAGCTTATGTCGTTGATCTTGTTAAAGTATAGAGTCAGCGAAGTCAGATTTGTCAGCGACTTCAGAGCGGTAAAGTCGGTGATGTTGGTATTGAATATATTAAGCGAGGTCAACTTCGTCAGCGACTTAAGAGGAGTTATGTTGGTGATATCGTAGGAGGACAAATAAAGCGCAGTTAAGTTTGTCAGCGACTTAAGTGGGGTTATGTCGCTGATGCCGTTACCAATCAAATTCAGCACAGTTAAGTTTGTCAGCGACTTAAGTGGGGTTATGTCGCTGATGCCGTCACCACTCAATGTCAACTTGGTTAAGTTTTTCAGCGACTTAAGTGGGGTTATATCGCTGATGCCGTCAACAATCAAATCCAGCACAGTTAAGTTGGTCAGAGACATAAGAGGAGTAAAGTCCATGATAATGTTACCACTCAAATCCAGCACAGTTAAGTTGGTCATAGTCATAAGAGGGGTTATGTCGGTTATGCCGTTACCACTCAAATCCAGCTCAGTTAAGTTTGTCATTGTCATAAGAGGGGTTATGTCGGTGATGGTATTACCGCTCATACCCAGCACAGTGAGCTTTGTCAAGGGCTTGAGAAAGCTTATATCGTTGACAGTGCTATTGTTTAGATTCAGCGAAGTCAGATTCGTCAGCGACTTAAGAGGGGTAAAGTCGGTGATGTTGGCTCTGGATAAATCAAGAGAAGTTAACTTCGTCAGCGACATAAGAGGAGTTATGTCCGTGATGTAGGGGGAGGTTAAAGTAAGTGCAGTTAAGTTTGTCAATGATCTAAGAGGAGTTATGTCCGTTATGCTGTCACCATTCAAAAGCAGCACAGTTAAGTTTATCAGCGACTCAAGAGGTGTAAAGTCATTGATGTCATCGGTGCTTAATATAAGCTCCGTTAAGTTTGTTAGCGACTTAAGAGGGGTTATGTCCGTGATGTAGTTACCATTCAAATCCAGCACAGTTAAGTTTGTTAACGACTTAAGAGGGGTTATGTCGGTGATGTAGTTGAATGCACATACCAGTTCAGTAAGGTTTGTAAGGGAGCTAAGAGGGGTCAGGTCAGTGATTTTATTACTTTCCATGTAATTCTCATCATTATCCCAGTCACTTAAAACGATCCTGGTCAAGTTTACCATATCTTTTAGTGGTTCAAGATCTCTGTTCGTTAGCCCTTTATCTGACAGATCAAGTTCTGTTAAGAGCGTAGAGTATTGTTCCCCTTTTATCGTAACGTAGCTGCCAATATTCTCAACTGCAGACACATCCGATTTTATTGCTGGAGTTGTAACTGCGGTGCCACCAGCCTGTTCGGAAGCATTATTACGAAGCAACGCAGCAATCGCTATTGTGCCGATAATGATAATACAGGCCGCCATTGCACCGATAATTAACTTCAGTTTATTATTAAGATCCAGTTTTTTCTTCTCTGCTTCTGTGGATACGGTATCTGCCTTTACTGCTTTCTGATCGGCGGCATTATGCCGACTTGACGTTGCTTTTTCTGTTAATTCCGATTCTAAAACCGGTTCTGCTGTTCGCTTTGCTATCGGTTCTGTCGGCTTAGCTTCGTATAGAACAGCTTCTGCTTGGCCCTGAAGTCTTTCCATATCCCCTTTCAGCTGGAAGACAGACTGATACCTGTCGGCAGCTCTAACCGCCATACCTTTTTGTAAGACGGCTTCAAGCTGTTTTGAGGCAGTAACACCCATTAAAGACGGCATAATAAGAGAATCTTCTTCAACTCGGTTCATACAGTCATCCGGCACTTTTCCCGTAATGCAGTAGTACATCGTAGCGGTGAGGGAATAGATATCCGTCCAGGGGCCCTGCTTCCCTCTGGATTGATATTGCTCCAGCGGTGCAAAACCCGGCTTTAAAATGACAGACAGGCTTTTTGACTGCTGACCGAGAACCTGCCTTGCGGAACCGAAATCCAGCAGCTTTACGTTTCCGTC
>JAEZHX010000182.1 GCA_023436765.1 Bacillota bacterium | reverse complement strand
TGACCTTAATTCCCAGGCTCTCCTCATTCAAGGCTTTTCTGTTGTTGCCGATTCCGGAGCCGGGACTGATACCGGTATCCGCTATCTGAACTGTCGTATTCAGTCTGTTGACACTCCTGGAGGCCAGCGCATCTATGGCAATGATCAGCTTCGGCTTAGTCTCTTTGACGATACCCTTAATGATTTCCTGAGCCTCCATACCTGTCTGCCCCATGACACCCGGTGAAATCGCACTGACAATGCCCAAACGGTTCTTATCCTTGAATTCCTTACCGTATTCTCTGATCAGATGTCTCGTGACAAACAGATTATCTACTACCTGCGGGCCAAGAGCATCGGGAGTTACCTCTCTGTTCCCCAGTCCAACAACCAGGACCTCCTCCTGCTTCAGATTACCTGCCAGCTTCCGTAAGTTCTCCGCAATACAATCAGAAACAGGCTGATGATAATCCTCATCCAACTTAGCCAGCTCCGGAGCTTCGATCGTAATATAGGTACCAATCGGCTTCTGCATTGCCTTCGCACCCTTTTCATCCTTTATCTCCACTGTAGTTACCCTGATATTATTTACCTCGTCATAATCTTCTGTCAGTATGACTCCTTTGATCTCTACATCATCATCCGGAAAGCTTTCCCTGACCTCCAGAGCTAAATCCGTCCTGATTCTATTTTCCATATAACCCTCCATTCTGCCAAAGCTTAGGCGCAGTATATTTTCTGCAGTTATTTTTAAAAATATGTATTGACAGAACCGAAGTGATAGACTACTATATAATAGTATGTTTTCATTAGAACGTCCGTGTCCGGATTTAATGAGACAAGAATACGAAACCAACTACCCAGGAGATGCAGCCCACTCTCAAAACGTTGCCCTTGGAGTGTAAGTTTGGTCCATTTCATTTTATTGGAGGTGTAATATTGGCTAACATTAAATCTGCTAAAAAGAGAATTTTAGTAAACGAGAAAAAGGCTGAGAGAAACAAGGCTATTAAGTCTAAGGTTAAGACTTTAATCAAAAAGGTGGATTCAGCTGTTGCATCCGGTGATAAGGAAGTTGCTAAGGCTTCATTAATTACTGCTGTTTCTGAGATTGACAAGGCTTGTTCCAAGGGCGTTTATCACAAGAACACAGTTGCCAGAAAAGTATCCCGTTTAACTAATTCTGTGAATAAACTTGCATAATAAATAACGATAGGCTGTCCGTGAGGACAGCCTTTTTTTCATTGTAAATACAAGTACACATCTGATACCTTAACTTCTATGTAGTTTTCACAGCATATATAGCAAAGAGGCATCTTACTCCTCTGCCACCGGTTCATGTAAACCGTGCTTGACAGAGTTAAGATGCCTCTTATATTCTGATCAGCTAACCTATGCTGTACCTTTATCTGTTAACTAACCGTAAGTCGATTAATTGATACCCTGTCTCTGCACCTTAATGTAGTTCAGCATCAGATGTACCGCTTCCGCTCTGGAGATATGATCCTTAGGATTGAAACGGTTATCTGCTTCTGCCTCCATTAAGCCTAAGCCCTTAGCTAAGGCAACTGCTCCCAGGTATTCTGCCTGAATGTTGCTTTCATCCGCATATCCGGTCGTATAGATTCCCTTCATACCAGCCAGTTTGGTTAATCCCAGCTTGTCGATGAAGTTATACGCCAGCTCTTCTCTGGTAATCGCTTTGTTATTCTTCGCAGCACTACCTTCCTCCGTGCTATAGCCATAACCGATCTGGGATAACAGATCATTGAATTCAGCAACGGTAATATCCTGATTCGGATAGAAATGATTGCCCTCAAAGCCAATCTTCATATCTGCCAGTAATAAGATCTCTCTGTTTTCCGGCTTCTCTTCTACGTCCTCATATACGAAAGGCTGTACCTTCTTAAATTCCGTACCGTCATAGTTCAGCTGTGCACCGGTAAAAGGCGAGATATAAGGAGGATTGATATCAGGGCGATATACAAGCCTAACCTCGTAATTCACAGAATAAGCCTCGGAATCATCATAGAATTTCTTCTCTCCGCTATAGTTCGGATCATAGGTGTTCACTTCGTTAATCTCATATACCAGGTGGTAGCCTTCCTTTGCAAGATAAGCCTCCAGAGCCTTATCTGCTGTCATCGCATCCTTCGTGGATTCGAATACAACGGAATCAAACCAGTTGGTACGGTAATTGTAGATCTTGCCGGTTACACCGTCAACAGCACCATAGATGCTATTATAGTCGAATTCCACTCCTTCATTGAATCTGTTATACTGGAAGTAATAGCCGCCATATACAGGGGTATTCTCACCTTTATAATAAGCAACATAGTCTTCTCTGGAATCTACCAGCTTCGTCTTCTTAAACTTACTGCTGATCTCTGTCTTTAGAAATGCTTCTAGGATCTGCTGGGATTTTTCCTTATTATATTTAATTTTCACTGAATTCCATTTACCGGTCTTCTCATCATAATTGCTCTTTATGCTGGCATAGAAGCTTAAAATCTTGCCTGTTTTCGCATCTACGGTAGCGCTGGCATAGGCGCGGTAATAATCCTTATCCTTCTCATAATCCACCGGTCTGGCATCCCTTAATTCGATGTTCCATACATAGGAGCCTCCTGCATTATAATAACCGTTGGACTTACTCAGATAAGCATTGTAGCTCATTAGATTCTGATCGATATATAAGGATTTGTTACCGGTTACCTTCTCGATTGCTTCTTCTTTAGTGATAAGGCTTTCCAGTTCCCTGATCTTCGCAATCTCTTCTTCTGTAAGGTTAGCTGCTCCGCCATCCGCTTTACTCTCGGCAGCCGTAGCGGCATCCTCCATTTTACCATTGTTATAATCATTCTGGATCCATTCCGATCTGGTCAGATAGGCCTTACCGGTCTTCGCATCTACTGAGATGTATCCCTGGTCAGGTTCATAGATCAGGAAGGCATTCTTAATATCCGAATTTGCTGCTATGGAATCATAGATCCGATAGTAATTCATCCTGTATTTCAGGCTCATCTTCAGATTCTTTTTTAAGATCTCTGTTGCCTTATTCTTTGTAATCGCTGCGTCAGCGGAGGGTATTTTCGCATCATACAGCCAGGAGATGGAAGTACCTATGATTTCACCGGTGACACTGTCTACCCTGACTGTGACGGAGTTATCAGGAAAGCTGATCCCGTTCTCAATTCTCTGGTAGTTATAAATGTATGCTCCGCTATAGATACCTTCATAGTCCGATGACAGGTATTCCAGCTTAGGAGCAACCTCAGGAGCAATCTTTGCTATAAACTGATCTGCCTTCTCCTTCAGTTCCTTTTTGAGGTAGGTCGGCAGGGTGCCATTCTTCTCATTATAACTATATTTGTTATAATAAGTAATATGATATGCCTGGTCACAGTTTACCTGAATATAGCTGTAATCTATGGGATTCCTCCAGGTTAAGCTCCAGGTAGAATTCGCATAGGAGCTTGATTCATTAAAATAATAGTCAAACTCTGAATACTCCTTGGGAATCGTTATGATCGCTTTCACTGCTTTAATTGCATTCTCCAAAGCTTTATCAGAGGTGGCTTTTCCGGCAGGAGCCGACGGATTATATTCACCGACTGCAATCGGCATGATATTCGGTTCCGGTGTTGTTGCTGACTTACCGGCTGCAAATCCTCCCGGAATACTGGTAGCCAGCATTACACCACTTAGCAGCAATGTAATTATTTTTTTCATATAATATTCTCCTTTCATGAATGTTTTTGGTTTATCCAACCCTTTCGTCCATTAGACGAGGTAATACCTTCCATGGTTTCATTTTTTTAAAAAATTTTCTTATATTTTACCACTGATTCATAATTTTTACTATGAAGATTCTTTGACCTATACTACAATGCAAACATTTTACTTGTTATTAAGTGATCCAACCTGTATATTCACTATGCCCGCCTTCGATTCTGCGTATGTAAAAAGGCTTGATCCCTATGTTTCAAGGGTTCAAGCCTTTATCAAGCGGAAGCGGTGGGATTCGAACCCACGAGCCCGTGAGGACTACCTGATTTCGAGTCAGGGCCGTTATGACCACTTCGATACGCTTCCATATCTATATGATGAT
>JAEZHX010000168.1 GCA_023436765.1 Bacillota bacterium | reverse complement strand
TTCCGGCAACCATTTCAAGCTCCCGGTCATCCTCTACAATATCGTAAATTGCTTCTTCATCCGTAGCCAAAGAGATATCCTTTAGAATGAGTGCTTCCTCATCCTCACCGTCTTCATTACCGGTACTTACCAGAAGATAATCCACTCCTCCGAGTCTTGTCTGCTCCAGCACCTGGAAAACTACTGTTTCTCCGTTCTCCGTTGTAAATGTGATTTCATCCGGTCTATTCTCCATCCTAAATTACCAAACCTTTCTCCTACATCTATTTGACCCGCCTGATTATAGTAGTTATTCCTGCCTCTTACCCTCGTGATATAATTTATCCAGGTAACCCTGAAGGATCAGTACCGCCGCAATCTTATCCACTACTTCTGCCTTCTTCTTATAATCTAAGCCACCTTCATTCAGCACCTGATGTGCTGCAACAGTCGTAAGCCGTTCATCCCAGAGAATGACCTCCAGTCCGGTTCTTCTTCTTAAGGAATCTGCGAACTCTTCCGATCTCAGAGCCCGGTCACCAATCGTATTGTTCATATTTTTGGGATAACCAAGTACGATCTTAGTGACCTGGTATTCCCTGATCAATTCTTCAATTCTGGCCAGTGTCTGCCTAAGCTTATTCTCCTGCTTCCTACGGACTACTTCAATTCCCTGCGCAGTAAGAAGCAGCTCATCGCTTATGGCTACTCCGACAGTGACTGATCCGTAGTCCAAACCCATGATTCTCATCTATTATCTCCCAGTGGTCCTGATCCTATTTACGCAATCCGTTATCAATGTAGAAGCGTAACAGCTCTTCAATAATCTCGTCCCGCTCTACCTTCATAATCAAACTTCGAGCACCTTTGTGGCTCGTTATGTAGGTCGGGTCTCCCGACATAACATATCCGACGATTTGATTCACAGGATTATATCCCTTCTCGGTTAATGCGGAATATACGGAACGGATGACATCTCCCACCACTACTTCGGTATCCTTCTGCACTTTAAAATATTGCGTATTGTTAACCTTCTGCATTGACTCACTTCCTTTTCCTGTATAATGTTCCATAATTTTCTAGATATTATCTTCTATTATCTATTATATTAATATATTTACTTCAAAAATTCAATGAATTATTTCACAAAGCAGGATATCACCATCCAGACCCTTCTCGACCTTCGCCGTAATGATCCTGTTTGTCAGGTCTTCCCCGCTCCGCACCGCAAGCTTCAAATAGCGTTCATTATGTCCGGTTTGATAAATAATCCCGTCTACGGTCGTCTCCTCTTCCACCAGAATTTTCTCTATTCTACCCATAAACAAGGCTTTATATTCCTCAGACATCTTCTCAGCAATGGTAATCAGCCTGTTACTTCTCTGATGCTTCATCTCCTCGTTCAGCTGCCCGGACATCGCTGCTGCCTTCGTTCCTTCTCTTTTGGAATATTTGAAAACATGGATTTGGGAGAATCCAACCTTTCTCACGAAATCACAGGTTTCCTCAAACTCCTCCTCCGTCTCTCCCGGGAAGCCGACGATGACATCCGTCGTAAAGGCAGGATGTTCAAAATACTGCCGTAACAGCTGCACCTTCTCATAATACTCCTCGGCTGTATATTTCCTGTTCATACGCGATAACACTGTATTGCTCCCGCTCTGCAAGGAAAGATGAAAATGGGGGCAGAACTGTTTGATTCCCGCAATGACCTGAACGAATTCCTCCGTGATGATCCTGGGCTCCAGGGACCCTATTCTAATCCTCTGAATTCCGGGGATATCAGCCACCTTAACAATCAGTTCAGCCAGCGCATTCCTTTTATGTCCCTCTGTCTCTGTCACCCTGTCTGTTCCGTAGGAGGAGATATGGATTCCGGTCAGTACGATTTCCTGATAACCCTTCTTCGCCAGTCCCTCGATTTCCTTAAGAATATCCTGTTCCTCACGGCTTCTGACCCTTCCTCTGACATAGGGAATGATACAATAGGAGCAGAAACGGTTACAGCCATCCTGAATCTTAATAAAGGCTCTGGTTTTCTCCAGGGTTGAACTTAACATAAGCTCTTCATACCCCTGCTCCATCCCGATATCTGTAATCAGCTCCTCTTTATTTCTGCTTTCAAAATACCGCTCCACCATGGTAACAACATCTGACTTTTTATTGTTTCCGATGATAAGGTCCACCGCGCTGTCTTCTAGGAGTTCCTCTTCTTTGGCCTGAACATAACAGCCGGCTGCGGCAATCACAGCCTCCGGGTTCCTTTTCTTCGCCTGATGCAGCATCTGGCGGGACTTGCGGTCCGCAATATTGGTAACGGTACAGGTATTCACCACATAGACATCTGCGACCTCTTTGAAATCCACAATCTCATACCCTGCCCTCTCGAACATCCCCCTCATTGCTTCAGTTTCATAGGAATTTACTTTACAGCCCAGATTTAAAAATGCTGCTGTTTTCTTCATTTATGTTATATATCCTTTCTAATCTGTGAATCAATGTTACTTGCATATATTGTTTCCTTATCAATTATTCATAGAAGTTTCTCCCACCTATACAACTTTTCCTCATTTTTTTAGATACTTTGTATATTGACTTTTAATTTGCTAAAATATAGTATATACATATATCGAATAAAGGAGGAGTACGAGCCATGAAAACTGTTAAAATATCTTTAAATTCAATTGATAAGGTAAAGGCATTTGTGAATGATGTTACGAAATTTGATTCCGACTTCGATTTAGTTTCCGGAAGATACGTT
>JAEZHX010000150.1 GCA_023436765.1 Bacillota bacterium | reverse complement strand
CCCTTTAGGGCTAGCCCGAGAATGAAGTGCAGCTGGCAGGACCTTCAGAGCGCCTTCCGGGCGCAGGCAGGTAATACCCCCTTATAGGGGGATAGACAAACCACCGGCTAAGCCGGTGGTCATGATTTATTTAATCTATTAATTTCAGAATCAACCTATAGCAGTCATAGAATTTGCTCCTGATATTGAGTAATCACAGCCTTTTTGGCTATGCTAATTATAATTGCAATGCGTAAACCATTCGTGTCAGGCATTGATTTATTTAAGGAGAAGTATGAGGAGGCAAAAATGAATAAAATAATTTCAACCATGCTGGTTTTTATCATGATTACCATAGTACTCTCTGCTTGCAGTAAAGATGAGACCGGAGATAACCAGACCCCGAATAATCAGCCTACAAGCAACAATGCTACTGTATCACCTACCCCGCAGAAGACCGAGGAAATCATTAACGGCAGATTTACAGAGACACGTAAAATTACCGTTGAGGTATTTGACCGTGGAAATGAGGGAGGGTCCAAGCCGGAGGATAACTTCTATACGAATTTTATAAAAGAAGGAATGCTTCGTGATCACAATATTGAAGTTACCTTTGTTCCTGTGACCCGCCAGACCGAGGCGGAACAGATGACCAAACTACTGGCTGCAGGTGAAGCACCGGACATCTGTGTAGCCTATGATTATCCAACTGTTCAGACCTATGCAAATATGGGCGTTATTCTGGATATGAGCAACTATTTGGAGGAGTATCAGGAGATACTTCCTAATTTGTATGGTTTACTTACGGAAGCGAATATAAACTGGGATAAAGACCCTGTTTCAGGAACAATCTGGGCAATTGAAGCCCGCATGGCTCACCCTGTTCGAATTAATACCTTCGTCCGAGAGGATTGGTTAAAGAAGCTGAGCCTTTCTGAGCCCACTACATTGGGTGAATTTGAAGAAATGCTAAAGGCCTTTCAGGATAACGCCGATGTGCTGCTTGGTGCTGATGCTGATAAGATCATTCCCTTCTCCATCAGCTATGATATTGGCTGGAGGGCTGATCATTTACTGGCTTCCTTTGTACCCGATAATTTATCGAATAAAGATGTCTATATCTATGGCTTTGATGATAGGAGGCTTCTGTATCCCGGGGTAAAGGAGGGGGTAGCTGTTCTGAATAAATGGTACAACCAGGGTTTGCTTTGGAAGGACTTTGCCCTCTTCGGCCCTGATGACCCTACTGAGGATAAGATGATGAAGGCCGGTTATGTCGGCGCATTTATCCATAGCTGGGACTATCCTTACCGTAATGGTGACGACAGCATCAACAATAGCCTGAAGAAACTGGTGGGAAAGAATGCCGGATATATAGCTGTAAAGCCTTTCAAAAATGATGCCGGCTCCTATCGTAAATTTCTGCCGGGACCTGTTGACCGCAAGATATTCTTCCCCTCCACAAATGATGAGCCCCTCGCATCCCTGTTGTATCTTGACTGGATCAGCAGGCTGGAGAACCGATCCTTCCTTCAGATTGGCGAAGAAGGTGTAACCCATGAGGTATCAAAAAACGGTGTGGTTAAGACGAAAAAAGCAAAAGGGGATAAGATCATGAACTCTCCGAATAATATCGATTATACAATCACCATCAATGGTCTTGATATTGGCAATCCTGAACTGAATATTGAGTCTATTGCACAGGGTTATACAGGCGTTGACCCAAGCTATATCGAGAGAGCTTATTATTACAGCATGCAGGATGGACGTTATGCAGAAAACATTAATGTCGGTACGATTCAGGCTGAAGTAGGAATGGGACCGACGCTTAATAAAAAAAGAGATTCCCTCCTGATTCAGGCGGTCGTAGCAGATCAGAGCAAATTCTCTTCCGTATTTGATGCTGGATTAAAGGACTATCTCAACTCAGGTGGACAAGCAATTATAGAGGAGCGAAAAGCAGCTTACGAGAGAACCTTCGAATAGGGTCGGGGCAGAAGAAGAGCTGTCCATCAGCGGTCTTCAACCGTTGGTGCGACAGCTCTCATGAATTAATGGTAGGGAAATCCGGATGGATATTTTTTATGTATTAGTCAATTATGTTTTTATTTTTTCTGGATCTTATCGCATTAGAGGGGGCGAAGCCTCGGGTCTCCTTGAATAGGCGGCTGAAGTAGAATACATCGGAAAAGCCACAGGCATCCGCTATTTCATTCACTTTATATTCACCGCTGTATAGCATTTCCTCGGCACGATTCATTCGAAGCATTGTCAGGAACTTACGGAAGGACATTCCGGTTTCCTGCTTAAATAAACATCCGAAATACATATCGCTTAAATTAACCAGCTCTGCCATCTTCTGTACCGTCAGGGGCTCACTATAATGGCTGGACATATGGAGCAGTACCTTCTTAATCCGCTTATCCATAACACTGGTATCCTTCTGATAAATGATTAATTGAAAATACCGCTGCAGAATCATGAGATAAATTGCACGGGCTTTTAATAGATAACCGGGGTCTCTTAACCTCCATACTGAATTCAGGTCATTATATAGGGCTATGATATCCTTTTGCAGTCCGATGTTACAAATCAGCGGAAGCGGAAGAGTAACATCATGTCCGTTGATATCCCGCATGACCCCATTGATACAGTAGGCCTCCATCAATGCATCCGGGCAGCTGACTGCAGAACGCCTGCTTCCGGCGGGAATGCATAGCAGGTCGCCGGAGGAGACAATGCATTTTATGCCATTGATCATGTATTCTGCCTGTCCATTAATGACATAAGTAATGTCAACAAAATTAATGATATCATCTCCGATACCCCATGATGGGGTGGGGATTCTGTGATTATAATAGTCTACGGTAGCAACGATATTATCCAGAAGTTGATTATCCATGGTTCTCCCTCTTTAATATATGAATCAGTTAACAGCTTCCCATTGCTTGATTAACATGAATTACAGAACCAACCCTACTATAGTATTAAGTTTACTTTATCAGGTAGTTAATGTCAATTGATTTGCCAATCATTGCAAGTCTGTTAAGGGTTTCATAAATACAAGTTATCCGTGATTTTTACATGATTTCAATAGTTTACCCATGTTTTTTTACCCACTTCATTGTTATAATGATATAAAATACAGTTGATAAGTAGGCGTATATGTGTAATATGCACAATTTTTTGTGTTTTATATACGTGTGTTAAGTTATGCTATCAAACTAATAACTGAGCCGGATAGGCAGCTAACAAGTACTACAGGATAACAAGGGGGATTCATATGAAACAAAAAAAAGGCAGCAGCAAGACCGCTTTATACTTAAAAAAGACTTGGACACTGTATCTCATGATGTTACTGCCAATTTCTTTCGCACTCGTATTCCGATACCTTCCTATGACGAATATCTCTATGGCATTTAAGGATTATAACATGTTTAAGGGCGTATGGGATTCTCCCTGGTCCGATCCGATTTTCAAGTGGTTCGAAAAGGCCTTTGCCACTAAGGATTTCTGGATCGCCCTACGTAACACCCTGACACTGAATCTGCTGGATCTGCTGGTCAGCTTCCCGATGCCCATCGTCCTGGCGCTATTGCTGAATGAGCTTGCGTTCCCCAGATATAAGAGGATAACGCAGGCAATCGTTTACCTGCCGCACTTTTTATCCTGGATCATCATCAGCGGTATGGCAAAGCAGCTTTTTGCACCCTATTCCGGTGTTGTTAATGTTGCTCTCGGCAAAATAGGTATAGGTCCGATTGATTTTTTAATGGATAATACGCTTTATGTGATAACCTATGTAGCTTTTGGATTGTGGAAGGAGATGGGCTGGAATACCATCATCTATCTGGCCGCAATCACCGGAATTAATCCTGAACTCTATGAAGCGGCTGAAGTAGACGGTGCTTCCCGACTTAAGAAAATATGGCATGTAACCCTGCCGGGAATAAGATCCACCATAGTAGTTCTACTGATCATGAATCTTGGACGTATCTTAGGCAGTGAATTTGACCGCCCCTATGCAATGATGAACAGTAAGGTTATGTCTGCTGCGGATGTTCTCAGTACCTTTGTTTATCGCGTGGGTATCAGAAGCTCACAATTTTCTCTGACAGCGGCAGTAGGAATTTTCCAGTCCGTAGTTTGTGTCATATTCCTGTTTTCGGCGAATGCGATAGCAAAACGATTCGGCGAACGCGGCGTAATATAGGAGGAGAGGACGATGGTAAAATCAAAAAAACGCAAAGCCCAGGATCTCTTAATTGCCGGTATATGCTTCCTGTTCGTTTTAATATGCCTTCTGCCACTGGTTAATCTTCTGGCACGAAGCTTAAGCTCCGCACAGGCGATGATCAATAACAGGGTATCCTTCTTCCCTGTGGAGTTTAATTTTGAATCCTATATCTATGTATTTAAGGATAATGCATTTATCCGTTCCATCGTATGGACAGCATTCCTAACCCTGATCTGCACCCTGGTATCCCTGACAATGACGATCCTCTGTTCCTATCCGTTGATTTATGATGTGCTTAAGGGAAGAAGATTCATCAATGGATTGATGCTGTTTACGATGTATTTCAGCGCCGGCATGATTCCAAACTACCTGCTGATGGATCAGCTGAATCTGATCGATAAGCCACTGGTTCTGATCATACCGAACTGTCTGTCCATCTTTAATATGATTATATTGAAGAGCTTTTTCTATACCATACCGGACAGTCTCCGTGAGTCTGCCCAGCTGGACGGTGCAGGACCGTTCAATATACTGCTCAGGATCTATCTGCCTCTGTCTAAGCCGTCTCTGGCAACCCTGGCATTATTCTATGCAGTAGGACGCTGGAATGGTTTCTCGGATGCATTGATGTATACAACGAAGTCAGAATTGAAGCCGATACAGCTGAAGCTATATGAGATCATAAATAATAGATCGGCGATTGATGTTTCACAGCAGGAGGGTTTTGCCTCACCGGCTGCCAGTGATGGGCTGAAGGCCGCTTCGGTAATGTTCGCAACCATACCGATTCTGATCGTATATCCATTTCTGCAGAGATATTTTATCTCAGGTGTTACGCTCGGAGCGATTAAGGAGTAGATACATAGTAAGGTTATATCAGGATTTGATTTGTTCATAGTGGTATTGTTTGATGTGGTAGATTCAACGCTTCGATTAAGCTGCGTTGTATTTATATAATCATTATTAGGAGGGTGAAAAATGAGAAAGAAATTATGGTCATTATTGCTTGTGTGTGCTATGATCATCAGCCTTTTCGCTGCTTGCGGCAAGAAGGACAAAGAGACGGCAACACCTGATCAGGGAGGGAACACTACACCTACAGCGGCTCCTGCGACAACCGATGACAAGAAGGACGAACCTGCTGTAACAGAAGAAGCAAAACCTGAATACAGCGAAATTACAGTCGAGGTTTTTGACCGAGGTACTGATGGCGGTAAGACAGATCCTACCAATAACTTCTATACCGATTGGATTAAAGCAAAATGTCTGGAAGAGCTTAACTTAGGTGTTACCTTCGTTGCAGTATCCCGTTGGGAAGAGACTGACAAGCTAAACGCTCTGATGGCTGCCGGTACAGCTCCGGATGTATGCTTAACCTACAGCAACGACCTGATTGCGAACTATCGTGATTTAGGCGGACTTACCAACCTGGCTCCTTATGTTGACTCTCATTTGGCAGATCTGAAGGCATTCCTTGGTCCCGATAAGGCTCTGGAAGGCCGCGATATGATCATGCGTAATGTCAATACCGAAACCGGTGAGCTCTATTCCATTCCCGCCCGCCGTATGAATGTTGCCGCGTTAAACACCTTCATCCGTAAGGATTGGGTTGATAAGCTCGGCTTAAGTCTACCTACAACTACCGAAGAATATGTGAATGTATTAAAGGAATTCAAGGCTAAGGATCCCGGTGGCGTTGGCGCTGACAAGGTGATTCCATTCACTATGACCAGCGATGTTCAGTGGCGTGCCGGTACCTTATTAGATTCCTTCATCGATCCTAACTTAAGCAGAAAAGATCGTTGGATAAATACAGTTGTAGACCGTAACTTCCTGCTTCCCGGCTATAAGGAAGGCGCTCGTTTACTGAACCAGATGTATAATGATGGCTTAGTAGATGTTCAATTCCCGCTTTATGCTGATGATACCGATAGCGATAACCTCATTAAGAGCGGTGTGGTAGGTTCCTTCATCCACAACTGGGATCAGGCTTATCGTGATACTCCCGGGCTCTTACGCGACCTTAAGGTTAACGTTCCCGATGCTGAGCTTGTGACCATCGATCCTTTCAAGACCAGTGCAGGTACAACTGATAAGAGACTTTATGATGCAGCAGGGGTTAACTGGTTCATTCCTGCTAACAGCAAGAATGTAGAAGGCGCACTTCGTTATGTTAACTGGTTATCTAAGTTCGAGAACCGCTACTTCCTGCAGATCGGTGAAGAAGGTGTGACACATGAGATGGTAGATGGAGTTCCGAAGATGATCCCCGCTACCAACGAGAAGATCATGAACTCTGGCCAGAACATCGACTACACCATCATGATCAATGGTCTTGATATCGGTGACGATGCCAAGTATAGTCAGGCTCTTGCTCAGTCCTATGCAGTAGACGCTCAGCTTATTATGGATGCTTATGCCAACTCCATGAAGGATGGCCGTCCGTCCATCATCGTTCCTGTACAGCTTAGTGCTGCCGGTCCTTATACTCAGACCTTACAGGATAAGAGTAAGACTCTGATGGCAGATGCAGTTACCTGTAAGCCTGCAGATTTTGATAAGGTTTGGGATGCTGCAATCGCTGACTGGTTAGCTTCCGGTGCTCAGGAAATCATCGATGAGCGTGCAGCTAAGTACGTTGAATAACAAATAACCTGAACATATCAAGAGAGGCGTCGTACCCTGGTACGGCGCCTTTATTTCGTTCGCGATGTTTATCATATATTAGTTTTGCAGGAATAGCGTGTGACGATCAATCCAACTTAAGACACGTTCTCACTGGTATGCTGATAGATGTAGAGAGCTTAGGTATCAGAAGACAGATTTGTGGATTCTCTTAGAACCAGCTCCGGAACTATCATTTTTTGGAGCTGGTCTTTTTGTGCTTTGCCATTTATGATATTAAGAAGCAAATGTGCAGCTGCTCTCCCAAGCTCTTCCTTCGGGTGCTGGACGGAAGAGAGGGGTACGCGGTTGTTCTCTGCCAGAAAAGAATTATCATAGCCGATGATGGCAATGTCCTCCGGTACCTTAACCTGAAGTGTCTGCAGCTCGTGAAATACGCTGTAGGCCACCTGGTCATTATAGCATACGATACCGTCTATATTGATGCCCTTCTCCAGAAATTCACGAGTCTCCAGTGCAGGCTTACGCTTACGGTCTTCCGTGTGAAAGAGAATAATTCTGTCCGGATCAAAGGAAATCCCCGCCTCCTGTAATGCCTGAATATAACCCTTATAGCGCTCTTTGCCCTGATAATCGTCAATCTTAAAGATCCCGATTAAGCTTCGTCGTCCATGATCGATCAAATATTTAGTCGCCAGATATGCGCCCTGCCGATCCGCCAGTAAGATGCATGGACGGTCCTCCAGCTTGCGATAAATTCCGTGAATGAATACATAGGGAATCCGATATTCCTCCAATTTCTCATAGAGACAGATGTTCCGATTAAGGATATCACTCTTGCTTGGCTCTATAATCAGTCCGTCAATATTCTTAGATAGGATATCCTCCAGACATTTTGCTTCCATGTTCTGACTGTTCCCGGTGCTTTTCAGAATGATACTGTAGCCCTGCTCCGAAAGTACTTCATCAATTCCGCGGATGACATTAGAAAAGATATAGTCAGAGATATAGGTTGTGATAACTGCGATATTACGGGAGGCCTTTCCAGGAGAGCTATGCTGTCTGCAGTAGGTTCCCTTTCCGTGGATGCTTTCTACATAGCCCTTATTCGCCAGCTCTGCGATGGCTTTCCTGACGGTATGGCGGCTCACCTGGTATTGTGCACATAACTGATTTTCTGAAGTAATCCTGTCACCCGGCTTAATTATGCCGGTCAGAATACCGCTTCGGATATCCTCCATTATTCTGGCATATTTGGTTAACGTATTCTGAGACATGATATCCTCCCCACAGTACTACCCATATCGGATTATGGTGAATAAGGTATACCGATACCGCATAGACAAATATGTGAGTGATGCGGTTCGAAATCACCTGAACTATCTTTAAAATAAGTATAACATAGAAAAAACAAGTTGTATACTTGAGCGTACAAGTTATATGATTGAATTAGGATTAGGACATTAATCATTATCTATAAGAAAGGTATGGTGTGACTATATGAAGGAATATAAGTTTTGGTTCTGTACCGGATCCCAGGATCTGTACGGTGACGAATGCCTGGAGCATGTAGCGGAGCATTCTAAAATTATTGTAAATGAGATGAATAAGTCGGGTATCCTTCCCTTTGAAGTAGTATGGAAGCCCACCTTGATTACAAATGAGGTGATCCGGAGGACTCTCAATGAGGCGAATGCGGATCCTTCCTGTGCCGGTGTCATCACCTGGATGCATACCTTCTCTCCGGCAAAATCCTGGATCTTAGGTCTGCAGGAATACAGGAAACCTCTGCTGCACCTACATACACAATTCAACAGGGAGCTGCCCTACGAAATGATCGATATGGATTTTATGAATGAGAATCAGTCAGCCCATGGGGATAGAGAATTCGGACATATGGTCAGTCGGATGGGGCTTGAAAGAAAGATCGTGGTAGGGCACTGGAGTGAGCTTAAGGTACAGGAGAAGATCGGTGCCTGGATGAGGACTGCCATCGGCATCATGGAAAGCAGCCATGTCAGAGTATTAAGAATTGCTGATAATATGCGGAATGTTGCGGTAACAGAGGGGGATAAGGTGGAGGCCCAGCTGAAATTCGGTTGGGAAATTGATGCCTATCCCGTCAATGAAATCGAAGAAGCAGTCTCCGCCGTATCAATAGCCGATACGAATGCTCTGGTGGAGGAGTATTACGATAAATATGTGATACATTCTGAGGATATGGGAGCTGCGGAATTTAAAAGACATGTTGCGGTTCAGGCTCAGATTGAACTGGGATTTGAACGCTTTATGAAGGAGAAGAACTACCACGCCATCGTAACGCATTTCGGTGATCTGGGTTCGTTAAAGCAACTTCCGGGTCTTGCAATCCAGAGACTGATGGAAAAGGGTTACGGCTTCGGCGGAGAAGGGGACTGGAAGACTGCAGCTATGGTCCGAATCATGAAGCTGATGTCAGCCAACACGAAGGATGCAAAAGGAACCTCTTTTATGGAGGATTATACCTACCATCTGGTTCCTGGTGAGGAAGGCATTCTTCAGGCCCATATGCTGGAGGTATGTCCCTCCATCGCCGACGGTCCGATCAGCATCAGGGTGAACCCCCTGTCCATGGGTAACAGGGAGGATCCTGCCAGGCTTGTATTTACCTCCAAGCAGGGTCCCGGTGTGGCAGTCTCCTTAATCGACCTGGGAACCCGTTTCCGCCTGATTATCAATGCGGTACAATGTAAGAAGCTTGGGAAAGCGATGCCAAAGCTGCCGGTGGCCTCAGCCTTCTGGACACCGGAGCCGGATCTGTATACCGGTGCTGAAGCATGGATTCTCGCAGGTGGAGCCCATCATACCGCATTCTCCTATGACCTTACAGTGGAACAGATGGAGGATTGGGCAGCCGCCATGGGAATTGAAAGTATCGTTATTGATAAGGATACAACAATCAGAAACTTAAAGAAGGAGCTGCTCTGGAACAATGCAGCATTCCGTTAACAGGAGGATATTTACATGTTGGAGGAATTAAAGCAGCAGGTATACGAAGCCAATCTGGAGCTTCCGAAGCGCGGTCTCGTAACCTATACTTGGGGAAATGTCAGCGCGATAGACAGAAGCACGGGGTATGTTGTAATCAAGCCCAGTGGGGTCGATTATGAGGGCATGAAACCGGAGGATATGGTGGTACTGGATCTTGAGGGCAACCGTGTGGAAGGAAAATATAATCCCTCCTCGGATACCCCGACTCATCTGGAGCTTTATAAGAGATACCCGGAGATCGGTGGCATCGTCCATACCCATTCCACATGGGCAACCAGCTGGGCACAGGCGGGAAGAGCCATTCCCTGTTACGGTACTACTCATGCAGATTATTTCTATGGGGAAATTCCTTGTGCAAGAAGCTTGACCAAGGAGGAGATAGAAAATAGCTATGAGAAAAACACCGGTTTGGTTATCATCGAGACCCTAAAGGATAAGAACCCGATGGAAGCTCCCGGAATACTTTGCACCAACCATGGACCCTTTACCTGGGGTAAGAATGCTGCGGAGGCTGTTCATAATGCTGTAGTTCTGGAGGAAGTAGCTAAGATGGCTTTCCGAACAGAGCAGCTGCACCCCGGAGTTGCACCTGCACCACAGGTGCTTCAGAATAAGCATTACTATCGAAAGCATGGCGCCAATGCCTATTATGGACAGGGTCCGGCCTAAAGATGAAACGGCAGACAAAGATGTTATAAATTAATACAGGTATAAAAATGCTCCCTACTATGTGACATCTAGGATAAAAACTTCTCACATAGTAGGGGGCATTCGTGTTTTAGCCAGTGCAGCCCGGGAAGATGAGTGACACCGATATAAATGATTTTAAAAAACAAGTTGTTTCTAGATGCGAACAGGTATACAATTATATTGGTATAATAATGCAATGAGCTGCGATTTTAAACTAATCCTTAGGTTGTAGTGCAATATGAGGGAAGGGATTAGCGTAAAGAGCGGACAGAAAAAAAATGAGGAATGAAAAGAGTATAGTTGCAGAGGAGGAAAAAGAGAAGATGGAATATCAACCTACAATAACAAATCCGGAGAAGCTCTTTGAAAAAATCAAGAGAACTGAGCCATGGAAAGCCATCGAGCATCATAACCCGTTAATAGCCCAAAGGTTTGGCGCGGATCCTTATGCCATGGTGTATGGGGACAGGGTTTATGTTTATATGACAAATGATATGCTGGAGTATGATGAAGCAGGTAATATTAAGGAGAATTCTTATAGTAAGATTAATAATCTTGGGTGTATTTCCTCGGATGATCTTGTGAACTGGACAGATCATGGTATCATTCAGATCGGAGGCGAAGGAGGGGGCTCCGCTTGGACGACGAATTCCTGGGCGCCCGCAGCCACCCATAAGAAGATTAACGGGAAGGACCAGTTCTTTCTTTATTATGCGAACAATGCCAGCTCCATCGGTGTACTTCGGAGTGACAATCCGGTAGGTCCCTTTGTGGATCCCCTGGGCAAGCCGATGATCACCAAGGAGACAGAGAATTGTGCCGATGTAAAATGGTTATTTGATCCCGCGGTGTTCACGGATGATGACGGCAGGTCTTATCTGTACTTTGGTGGTGGGGTACCGGACGGACAGGAAGAAATGCCGAATACAGCCAGAGTGGCTGAGCTGGGAGAGGATATGATCAGTCTCGCCGGAACTCCGGTTATGATCGAAGCACCTTGGCACTTTGAGGATTCCGGCATCAATAAAATCGGTGACACCTATTATTATACCTACTGCTCTAATTGGGATAAGAGGGATAATGCAAAGGGACCCTATGTACCGGATATTGCTGACATCATTTATATGACCAGTGACAGTCCTTTTGGTCCCTGGCAGTATCGGGGCCCTATTTTGAAGAATCCGGGAAGGTTCTTCGATACCTGGGGGAATAACCATCATTGCATGGTTGAGTTCAAGGGAAAATGGTATATGTTCTATCATACACAGCTGTTACAGGATGATATGGGAATTAAGGGCGGCTATCGTTGTACCCATGTGGATGAAGTTATCATCCGCGAGGATGGAAGCATAGAGAACATCAATGCTTCCAAGTCCGGAGTAAAACAGCTGAAAAACCTCGATCCGTACCGAATGACAGAGGCTGAGACCTTTGCCTGGATGGGGGGAGTAATTACCGGTAAAGCCAGTCTCCCGAGCAAAACCTTCGGAGTAGTGAATCAGGTGGTAACCGGGCTTACGACAGGGGATTGGATTGCACTGTCGGATGTAGATTTTGGCGGGCAGGCTCCCACCACCTTTACTGCTAAGGTTTCCAGTGAGTTTACAGGGAATCTGATTCAGATTACGGTGGATACTGCTGACGGAGAATGCTTGGGGTATCTGGAGGTACCGAATACCGGCAGTGCAGAGGAGTATCGTGAGATTACTGTTCCGGTGAAGGGTGTGACAGGCGTGCATAAGCTCTTCTTTACCTTCTGCGGAGAGGGCTTCCAGTTCGATTGCTGGCAGTTTAACCGCTAATCGCCGGGAGCTCATTACCTGACCGTTGCATTTACAGCCTGAGAATTGTCAGCAAGCATTAGGAGGCATTCAGAATGAAGCAAGCAACGAACCCGTTGATTTGGGCGGATGTTCCGGATCCCGATGTGATCCGTGTCGGGGAATATTACTATATGGTCAGTACAACGATGCATCTGTCTCCCGGAGTGCCTGTTATGAGAAGCAGGGATCTGGCTGATTGGGAGATCGTGTCCTATGTATATGACCGACTAGAGGAAAATGACAGCTATCAATTGTCTAAGGGTAAAAATATCTATGGCAGGGGCTCCTGGGCGGCAAGCCTTCGATATCATGGCAGCAGATTCTATGTCTGCTTTGCCAGTCTGGATATGAATCAGACCTATCTCTATCATACTGAGGATATTGTGAAGGGTCCATGGGAAAGGTCCGTCCTTCCCGGGACCTACCATGATCCCTCCCTATTCTTTGAGGACGACGGCAGAGTATTTCTTATTCATGGAAATGGCATCATCAGAATTACAGAGCTTACCTCGGATGCGAGCAGGGTAAAAACGAATGGAGTAGATCAGGTACTGGTCAATACGGTAAGAAGCACGAACCTCCTAAACTCGGAGGGCAGCCATTTCTATAAAATAAATGGGAAGTACTATCTATTCGTCATTGAATGGCCTAAAATCGGGTCCTGCAGAAGAATCGAATGGTGTTATCGATGCGCTTCTCTTTTGGGAGAATACGAAGGAAAAGTAGTTTTGGATGATGCATTCAGCTACGGAAATAATGGTGTTGCACAGGGCGGAATAATTGAGACACCAGAGGGTAACTGGTATGGCTTTCTGTTCCAGGATCATGATGCCGTGGGCCGTATCCCAATCCTGGTCCCGCTGGTCTGGTATCAAGGATGGCCAATGATGGCCCAAGAGGGTAAGGTACCAATCGAAACAGATATCAGTACAGTGGACCATCCTTCTGCTCATATCGCCATGAAGGATGAGTTTGACTACTCGGAAAATGTTTTGAAGCTTCCCTGGCAGTGGAATCACAATCCGAACAACTCCCTATGGTCTGTTACCGCAAGGCCCGGCTATCTGCGATTGACTACCGGAAGCATAGCAGAGAATATCCTGTCTGCCAGGAATACTCTGTCGCAGAGGACCCTTGGCCCCGTCTTCACAGCAGAGACATTACTGGATACGTCAGGGATGAAGCCGGGAGATAATGCGGGGATTGCTGCCTTCCAGAACAGCTACGGAATGCTCGGTGTAAGGGTGGCTGAGGACGGCAGGAAGCAGCTGGTCCTTGCAATGAACGACGGCACAGGAAATCCGGCCATAAACCTTGAACTACCCCTGCAAAAGAATCGAGTAGGCTTAAAAATTTTTTATCATTTTAATTCTGGAGCAATACCGGAGCTATCAGTTGTAGATACCGCTTATTTTTCCTACTCCTATGATGGGGAGAGCTGGATAGAGCTTAAGGATACACTACATATGAAATACACCCTTGATCATTTCATGGGCTACAGGGCAGCCCTGTTCTGCTATGCCACACTCCAAACCGGAGGCTATGCGGACTTTGACTACTATCACTGCGAAAAAAGGAATCCTAGATTACCATAATCATATATGATAACAGGAGAGAACATACTTCTCCTCTTAAGGGAAAGGCCTGCATCTGATTCTAATGCAGGCCTTTTCGATTCTGTAATAATTACACGGTGGCAATGAATATATTTGTGATGTAATGAGGCCTTGTACCATTCCGGTAGTAATAGCAGTCAGATGTTATCGAGAACGGAGCTATGATAAGGTCACAGTATTCAGAAGGAGGGAAACTCTATTGAAAAGGATGAAACCTGCTTTGCTCCTCCTTATCATTTTACTGAGTTGTACGATACCAGCCATCCTCTATAGAAGAAATAATGATACAGATGAAGCACTCTCCCCCGGACAGCCTAAGCATAGAGTCTACCTGATCACGATGGATCAGAGGGATCAGCACTGGTATCGGCTGAACGACGGAGCAGCAAAGATGGCGGAATTGCTTGGAATTGATTATCAATGGGTGGCACCGGAGAATAGAGATAACACGAAGCAGATTGAATTGATCTATCAGGCAGTTGAGGATGGAGCGGATCTGATTCTCCTGGCCGCAAATGATCCGGTAGCGATATCAACGGCCATTGAGGATGCCAAAGCGAAAGGAGTTCTGTTTATCTATGTGGATTCTCCTGCATATGAAGAAGCGGTTGTGACTCTGGTTACCAACAATTATTTTGCTGGAAATACTGCTGCGGATACGATACTGGAGGAGCTGGAAGCAAGAGACATCAGGAGTGGCTCCATTGGGATAATCGGAGTCAGTACGGCAACGAATTCTACCATGAACAGGGAATTAGGGTTCCGTTCGGTGATAGAGAAGGATGGAAGATTCAGACTTCTGGATACGGTTTATCCGGAAGGCGACCCGGTTGCATCTGAAACAGCTGCTGCACAAATGATCGCTGAGAATTCCGATTTGGTAGCTTTATTCGGAACTAACGAAGGGACAACCGAAGGAATGGGGAAAGCGATCCAGGCGAACAAGGCAAAAATCGTAGGAATCGGATTTGACCGATCGGAGGAGAATCTTAGTCTGCTTCGGGATGGAAGTCTGATCGCAGTATTAGCACAAAATCCATATACCATGGGATATTTGGGGATGGCAGAAGCGTATGCGGCACTGGAAGGGCTGGATACAGGACCGTCGGAGCTGAATACAGGTATATCCCTGCTGAAAAGAAGGAAATAGAAGCAAATGGCTTCTTGACAATAACCTCTGTTTCATTATATGATAAATAAGTTTATTAATGATTTGGAGGAAACACAACTTGACTGATTATTCAAATGAAATACAAAAAAGACGAACCTTTGCAATTATTTCCCATCCGGATGCTGGTAAGACAACCCTGACGGAAAAGTTGTTATTGTATGGAGGAGCAATTAATCTGGCAGGCTCCGTTAAGGGCAGAAAAACAGAGAGGCATGCCGTATCGGATTGGATGGAGATAGAGAAACAGCGTGGTATTTCGGTTACTTCCTCAGTGATGCAGTTTAATTATGAGGATTATTGTATTAATATATTAGATACACCGGGACATCAGGACTTCTCAGAGGATACCTACCGAACCCTGATGGCTGCTGATTCAGCTGTCATGGTCATAGATGCCTCTAAAGGTGTTGAAAGCCAGACCATGAAGCTTTTCAAGGTTTGCGTGATGCGGCATATACCTATTTTTACGTTCATCAACAAGCTTGACCGGGAATCCAGGGATACCTTTGAGCTGCTGGATGAGATTGAAACAGTGTTGGGAATCCGTACCTGTCCGATGAACTGGCCAATTGGTTCCGGTAAGAATTTCAAAGGTATTTATGATAGAGGATCGAAGCACATCAATCGCTTCTATGCCGCTCATAACGGTCAGAGGGAAGTCGATACGATTGAGGTGGAGCTGGGAGATCCGAATCTGGATCAGCTGATCGGCAGGGAGAATCATGCCATTCTGTCCGAGGAAATAGAATTGATTGACGGGGCAAGCAGTGATTTTGATCTTGAGCTGGTTCTGGAGGGCAAGCTGACACCGGTATTCTTCGGTTCGGCGCTGACGAATTTCGGAGTCGAAACCTTCTTAAGGCACTACCTGTCCATGACGACCTCCCCCCTTCCGAGAAGCTCCTCTGAAGGGAAGATCGATCCGGTTACCAATGAATTCTCTGCCTTTGTGTTTAAGATACAGGCTAATATGAATAAAGCCCACCGGGATCGTATTGCTTTCATGAGAATCTGTTCCGGTAAATTCACGGCAGGTATGGAGGTAAACCATGTCCAGGGGAATAAGGTACTGCGTTTAACCCAACCTCAGCAGCTAATGGCTCAGGAGAGAAAAATCATCGAGGAGGCTTATGCCGGTGATATCATCGGTGTATTTGATCCTGGTATCTTTTCCATCGGAGATACACTCTGCATGCCGGATAAGAAATTCCGTTATGAGGGAATTCCAACCTTTTCACCGGAGCATTTTGCTAAGGTGCGTCAGGTGGATACCATGAAACGGAAGCAGTTTCTGAAGGGAATTACCCAGATTGCTCAGGAAGGAGCAATTCAAATCTTCCAGGAGTACAACACAGGAATGGAGGAGATCATCGTCGGTGTGGTCGGATCCCTTCAGTTTGATGTCCTGAAATTCCGACTGGATTTTGAGTATGGAGTAGAGGTAAGATTAGATACTCTTCCCTATGAATACATCCGTTGGATCGACAACAAGGATATCGATGTCAGTAAGCTGAGTGTTTCTTCCGATACGAAGAAGGTCAAGGACCTGAAGGGTAACCCCCTGCTGTTGTTTGTCAACAGCTGGAGTATCAAGATGGCATTGGAGAGAAATAAGGAGCTGGTATTATCCGAGTTCGGTACGAACAACGAATAGGCAAAACCGAAGTAAGCAGAAATAATAATGAAGGAAAGATAGCCCTGTATGTGAAGGCACCGGTTCATGGTTCCTGTTCCATACAGGGTATTTTTGTATGAAGGTGATGCATAGGTATCCTTGCTCGTAAATGAGCTTTATGAAGAAACCATACTACTTTCCTATGTACCGTAAGGGATTATGGATTGACGATTACCATATTTTGGATTATTATATAAGAAAGGAAAAAATTAACAAATAATATAGAGAAGAATCGCAAATCAGGAAGAAACATAGAAGAAGCGAAAGAGATGGGGGAGAACCTGGAATGATATGTCCGAATTGCAGTACACAATTTGAGGAGGAAGCAAAATTCTGCAACTACTGTGGCACGAATTTAGGTGATAATGCAAAGGCTCAGGGAATGGCAAAGCAGGTAATGCAATCTGTTTATCAGCCCAGGAAAGAGTTAAGGGTAGGGAACAGGAAGAAATGGCATATCCTACTTCCTGTGGCAGGAATTTTGTTTACAACAGTGATCCTGACCTTATTGCTATATCCATATCCGAAGAAGGCTTCAGAGGGCTTTGTCTACCTAAGGGATGGATATTTTTATTATAAACCTGTGAAGTCGGGAACAGCAATTAAACTTACCAAAGATATTTATGACAGCAATCAGGAGGATCAATATTTCGAATTCCGTATGAATTTTATGATTAAGTTCAATGAGAAAGGCAGTAGGGTATTCTTTCCCGGTGAGATCTCTGAACTGAATGGAGATATTGATCTATACTATCTGGACCTTCAGAAAAAGGGCAGCAAATCGGAGAAGGTAGCTAAGAGCATCTGGAATTATGAAATTAATGAGGCCGGTACCAGGGTATATTACCTAAATTCTGAGAACGAGCTATATGAAAGTAATCTTGCAGATGGGGATAAAATTGCTGACGATGTTTCCTATTTTGTCTCCAGCAAAGATGGTTCCAGACTGATCTGGTTCAATAATGAGAATCAACTTTTCTATAAGAGTGAAGCCGAGGATAAGGAAAAGCTCGATCATATCACAGAATTTGTTTATTGTACTCCGGATCTGAAGAAGCTTTATTATTTGAAGGGGGATGAGTTATTTCTATCCGTTGATGGTAAGAAGAGGGAGAAGATCCTTTCCGGAGTATCCGAGGTTTTGAAGGTCTATGAGACCGGTGAGATCTATTATTGCCAACGATCAATGGAAGATAGGAAACTAAGCGAGCTCGTTGAGGATGATATGCTGGAGGCGGACAGAAATATGACTGAGCCGATACCGCCAATATATCCGTCCTATGATGACAGCCGGCCGGACAGCCCCGCGCCGGAGGAGCCTGACTGGTATGCTTACACTGATCGCAACGGGATGACGGACTGGGAGGACTATCAAAAAGACTATGCTGTTTTCGCTGAGAAAATCAAAAGCTATAATACGGATTGGGACAGGCGTTATCAGGCTGCCTTGGAACAGTACTACCTGGAGTACGACACCTTTAACGCTGCAGAACTGCTCTATGGGAAGAAGAAGGAGCGTGACAGCTTAAGAGAAGCTTTGAATCAGGAAACCTTTGTACAGACCCATGGTACCTTGTACTTCTATGATACAAAAGCCTCAGTGATTGTTTCTGATGCGTTTAAGAGTGTCATCAGTACCGGAGATGAACACCCTGCCATCGTCTATAGTAATCAATTTAACGAAAGGATAGAGAAAAAGAAGTTATCTGATATAACCGATCTGAGTGAGGTGTCTGCCCCAGGGGATGGACACGACCGTACCTCTATGAAGCTCTTTGCTGCGATTGGTGCAGTAGCCTCCGGAATTAGGCAGGAGCAGGGAGATTATTTTCAATTTGATACAAGCCTGACGTACCTTTATTATATTGACCATTATGATCCGGGGAACGGTTCCGGTGAGCTGATCCGTGTGCCGATTAAGAATTCCGGTCTTGGCATTCCGGAGACATATGACAGTGGAATATCTTTCTATCAGATACTGAAGGGCAGGGATACAGTCCTGTATTTTAAGAATGCGGAGGATTCCTATGGCGATCTTTATCTTGACAAGAACAGGATAGATAAGGATGTCCGATTTAAGCTATTAATCCCTTCGGAGGAGGGGAATGGTTTTTATTATCTCACGGAATATAACAGTGATACATTAGCGGGGACCCTGATGTATTATGATGGGACGGATACAACGGAGGTGTCAGCGGATGTTTATGATTATTACGTCATAAACGATAAGAGCATTCTGTATCTGAAGAACTATGACCGAAATAATGGTTCCGGTGATTTATTCTTGTATGATGGGCAGGAAGCAGAGATTGACGAGGAGGTTTCCATGCTTTTAAAGCATGATAAATACTATGAATACTATCTGGATGATCATTACTTGGTAGAGTAGCTTTGTCCTGATCGTTTCATGAAAGGAGGCAGTCTGCGTAGGATAACGCATTCTGCCTCCTTGGGTTTTAAGAATAGATCGAAACAAGGCTACACCGGTTGCTGCCTTCGGCTCTTCTGATAAACTACCTGGACGAAACCAATCGCAAAGGCTGCGGCTATGATAGCGACTGCCATAAAAGCATATGAAGAGGTAATACCGAGCTGTCGAACCAGATAGCCACCTGTGATGTTACCGATGATGCTTCCAATACCGGTTTGAACAATTGCTAAGAAGCTCTGGCCCTGAGACTGTTTACCGTGCCATACATGATCATTGATGTAGACGGCACAGCTGAAATAAATGGTCATATAGGTAAAGCCATGGAGAAGCTGAGCAAGCAATATGATGGGCAGGCTTCCAAGGGTGATTAAAAAAAGTCTCACAGTTAAGAGAAGGCAGGAAGCAAATAGTATTTTCATAGATCCGAATTTACGGATCAGCCGGTTAATGAAAACCAAGGTAGGTATCTCGGTTAAGGCAGAGATACAGTTCACCCAGCCAAGAACAGTCTGGCCATAGCCCAGATCCAGTAGATAGACACCCAGGAAGCTCCAGTAGAAGCTGAGTCCGATCTGGCTGAGGAGTGCAAAGGTCAGTACAAATATGATCGTTCTGGAGCGGAAAATGGATAGAATTCCGCGGGTCTTCTTTCCGAGCAAATCCTCCGGAGCCTTTAACACATGTTTGCTGCCCTTAGCCGTATCCTTCTTCAGCCGAAGGACAAATAGTAACAGGCACATATATCCTAAGAAACCCATAAAGAACAGGGAATTCGGTTGAACTTTCAGAATCTGGCCTGCCAGGACCACCATAATCGAAAAGCCGATCGTTCCACCCAATCTGATCATAGCAAAATCAAGATTGGTTTTATTCGCTTCCCGTATGATGATGGCATCACTTAAGGGAACGATGGAGGTGATAAACAGTGCAAAGATAACGGATGCTATAAAATAGGTCAGAAAGGTATTTCCGAGGTAAAAGCTTAATAAGCCAAGGCCACTGCCGAGAGCTACCAGGGAAAGGATCGCTTTACGTTTACCGGTCCTGTCACTGACCATAGCCCACAGAGGCTGTATGCAGATGGAGGCGATAGGGGAGATGGTCATAAGAATTCCGATCTGAACCGAATTCATTCCATGGGAGGAAAAAAAGGCGCTCTGGAACGGCCCGTAGACAGAGCCGGCGATATATACGAAAGCATTAATCAGAAACAGATTGTAACCGATTGCTTTGGTAGTGTTAGACTTCATTCAATATTCTCCTTGTGGTAGTGTGATTGCTGACAATCAGCTATTATTATATATGAACTATGAAAAAATAAAAGCTTTTTATGATTTTTAGATATAATTTCGTAGTAATACTTGGTAAATACTTTAAAAAATTATCTTGACAGTTAAGCTGAGGGAACATATAATACCCATAAGAAACCTATGATGTGGAGATCAAACCGTAAGGAGCACCTACAGAGAGCGGGCAGTGCTGAGAACCCGCGGTAAGCTGTACGGCAAATGGACCACGGAGGGCGAGGTGAACGGCAGATTTAGTCCAGTAGCTGAGACGTAGTTGGCGTTAACAACAGAGAATGTGTTGGCATTTTCGATAAAAAGAGGATTTATCAGACCCGATATATCGGGAACAGTAAATCAATTAAGGTGGCACCGCAGAGCATATCTGTCCTTAAATTTTAAGGGCAGTTTTTTTATGGCATTTTCGATCAATAAAAGGTTGAAATGTCAGGGGCTGCTAAGGCAACGCATCTCAATGGCGAAATAATTCATTATATTTCATCATTAGGAGGAAAAAATCATGAAAAGATTACTATCAGGCTTACTCGTAACCATTATGGTTATCGGACTCTTTACCGCTTGCTCAGGCAGCAGTAAGAGTGAGGAAAAATTAACTTCCACACAGGATAAGGCAGCTCAAACGGACACCAATTCAGCAGAAGGTAATTCGACAGGCAGTGATAAGAAGGACAGTGATAAGGAAGCGACAGCAGAGAAGCCCTTTAAAATCGGTATTGTACAGCATGTGGACCATCCCTCTCTTAATCAGATCCGTGAGACCATCATTTCGGAACTGAAGGCTCTCGGCTATGGGGAGGATAAGGTAGTGATTGACTTTCAGAATGCGAATGGGGATGCCAGCCTTCTGCCCACTATCATGCAGGATATGATCAGTAATCAGGTTGACATGATAATACCGATAGCAACCCCGACGGCCCAGGCGGCGATGGCTGCTACTACCGAGATACCGATTGTATTTTCAGCAGTAAGTAATCCGGTGGAGGCAGGCCTCGTGACCTCCTTCGAGGAGACTACCGGTAATATTACCGGCGTATCTAACTCAATTGCGATTGAAGACATCTTTGCTCTGGCGACGCAGCTGACTCCGGAAGTGAAAACCTTCGGTTTCCTCTATAACAGCAGTGAAATCAATTCCGCCACAGGCATAGAGAGAGCTAAGAAATACTGTGATACCAAGGGTATTGCATATAAGGAAGTAACCATTACCGGTACGGCAGATTTGCAGCAGGCAGCCGCCTCCCTGATCGGAGAGGTAGATGCGTTCTTTACTCCGAATGATAATACAGTAGCCTCCGCTATGCCGACCTACCTGCAGGTAGCAATGGATGCAAACCTGCCGATATATGTCGGTGCAGATTCCATGGTTAAGGACGGCGGTCTGGCAACCGTTGGAATTGACTATACCGTACTTGGTAAGCAGACGGCAGCGATGGCCATCCGCATCATGAATGGGGAAAGTATTGCTGACAATCCTGTGGAACAGATTGCTGAATATGCAAAGATGATTAACCAAAAATCTGCGGATCAGTTGGGAATAACAGTTCCGGAAGCTTTAAAGGCTGAGTTTGTGGTATTGGGTGAATAATAGCAAGCTTAGGATGCGCTTGGCGGTTAGGCCGCCAGGCGTATCCCTGTAATCGCATAAATGGAAGAAGGAAAAGGGGTTTTACTATGATGACACTGATAATCAGTTCGATACAGCTGGGACTTATTTATGCTGTGATGGCGATGGGAATCTATACGACCTTCCGCATATTGAACGTCCCGGACCTTACGGTGGACGGAAGCTTTGTTCTGGGTATGGCGGTCTCTGCAGTATTGGTGCTGGGAGGGCATCCTTATCTGGCTTTATTGGCAGCCTTCGCAGTCGGAGCATTAGCCGGAAGCATAACAGGACTGCTTCAGACGAAGGTCAGTATCCATCCGATTCTCGCCGGAATCCTGGTCATGACAGGCTTATATACGGTGAATCTTGCCATCATGGGAGGAAAAGGCAATCTTTCTGTAGCCGGTAAAAGTACCTTATTTACCAGAATGGATTCCTTTCTGACGGACGCAGCTTACCGCATCCAGCAACTATTCCGTCCCGGCAGTACGGGGAGTGAACTTCAGCAGAAGGAAGCTCTGCTTACGGATATTCGAAAATTCATTGTGAAATACAGTATCGGAAAGACGCTGCTGGCACTTGCGTTCTGTATCCTCCTGTTCGTTGTTTTAGCAATCTTTTATAAGACGAAGCTCGGACTGGCGATTCGTGCGACCGGTGACAATGAGGATATGGTCCGTTCCTCCTCCATCAATGCAAATCTGACGAAATGCATCGGACTAGCCATCGGGAATGCCTGTGTGGCATTATCCGGTGCATTGCTTTCACAGCATCAGATGTCCACGGATATAAATTCCGGCAGCGGTATGGTGGTAATCGGACTCGCATCTGTGATTATCGGTGAGGCGATTTTTGGGAAGCGCTCTGTTACGACAGGCTTACTTTCAGCAATAGCCGGTTCTGTCATTTATCGGATTATCATAGCACTCGCATTAAAATATAATATGTTTCCGGCCTATGCCTTGAAGCTGGTATCGGCTGTCATCGTAGCCTTAGCACTTTCCATTCCGGTGATCATAACAGGTATGAAGCAGGGTAAGCTGAGAAGGGAGGCTAGGAATTATGTTAGAACTGAAGAACGTAAGTAAAACCTTCTTTCCAGGTACCGTAAACGAGAAAATAGCCCTAAAGGGGATTAACCTTAACCTATCGGAAGGAGATTTCGTGACGATTATCGGTTCCAACGGAGCCGGTAAATCCACCCTGTTCAACGCGATAGCCGGATCCTTCTATGTGGATAGCGGCAGTATTCTTCTGGATGGAAAAAATATAACCGCACTGCCCGATTATAAGCGTTCCTATGATATTGGAAGACTGATGCAGGACCCAATGAAGGGAACCGCACCCTCGATGACGATTGAGGAGAATCTGGCACTGGCTTATACCAGGAAAGCCGGGCGAAGCTTTTTCGCTCTGAACAAGAGAGATACCACCTATTTCAAGGAACTACTCAGTAAGCTGGAGCTGGGTCTGGAGAACCGGATGAAGACCAAGGTAGGCCATCTGTCCGGAGGCCAGAGGCAGGCAGTAACCTTATTGATGTGCACCATTTCCTCGCCGAAGCTGCTGCTTCTGGATGAGCATACGGCTGCGCTGGATCCCGCCACTGCGAGGAAGATCCTAAAGATTACAACGGATATCATAACCTCGGCGAAGATTACGACGATGATGATAACCCATGATATCAATGCCGCATTATCCCTCGGGAATCGTACCATTATGATGGATGACGGTGAGATTATTCTGGATATCCGGGGTGAGGAACGTGAGAGAATGACGGTAGAAGAGCTACTAACTTACTATTCCAGAGAGAGAAAGAAGCAGCTGTCGAACGACCGTATGCTACTGGCATAGAGAGAGCTTAAGCAGGCTTCCCTTTGTTTCAACAAGAAGAAACCCTTCAGCTGGTTCATAGGAATAAAATAACGCAGGATATGATACCTTCTTCGGAGTTACATTCCGAGTTGATATGATTTCCTGCGTTTATTGTGCTGAGCGAATGATAGCCCCAATACAGATATGAGGAATACGTTTCTGTAAACTGGGTACTTCTCTTATGTGTCGTTTGCTTCAGGTTAGGAGTTTATATCTTGGAAGCCAGGTCAATATGCTTACGAATGACATCACAGGAAGTCTCGAACTGTTTCTGCTCCTCGCTATTTAGCTTTAGTTCGATAATTTCCTCCAGGCCGTTGCTGCCGATGACAGCGGGGACGCCTGCATGCAGACCTGTCTGCCCATATTCACCTTCTAAGAGAGCAGATACCGGTATGATCCTGTGTTCGTTATGGAAAACAGCCCGTACCATATCTGCCAGGACGGTACCGATTCCGAATTCCGTGGAACCCTTACCATTTATGACATCCATTCCGATGATTCTGGTCCTTTGAAGTATCCTGTTAAGATCGAGTCTGCCGTAGGTATCCGGTTTTTCCTCCCTTAACTGAAGCAGCGGCTTTCCGCCGATCGTTATCTGTGAGAAGGGTATCATGCTGGAATCCCCGTGTTCTCCCATAGAGAAGCATTGGATGCTTCTGGAATCCACACCGGTCTCCTCCTGCATCACTCTCTTCAGTCTGGCGGTATCGAGGGAGGTACCTGTTCCAAATACCCTGTTTTTCGGCCATCCCGTATGCTTTCTGATATAATCTGCAATGATATCAGCCGGATTTGAGATGGTGATCATAATTCCAGAAAATCCGGTTTTCTTTAGGGGAGGAAGAATATCCTTCATTACCCGGATGGAATCGGTCATGGTATCCAATCTGGTCTGTCCGGGTTTTCTGGGAACACCTGCTGCCAGTACGATGAGATCCGCATCCCTGCAGTCTTCATAGTCTCCCTGTCTTATCACAGCCGGATGGGGCATGAAGCTGCCGGCATCTGCGATATCCCAAGCCTGTGCAGCTGCCTTTGCAGGGTCAATGTCTATGAAAATGATTTCATCCGCAAGACCTCCGCAAAAAAGACTATATGCACAATGGGAGCCGACATGCCCGGCTCCTATGATTACGACTTTTCTGGATTTGTTCATATCAAATCTCTCCCTTCATCATATGAACAGAATAATACCACATAACCTGTCATTCTTCAATCTTAATAGAAAATAAAACCAAATAATAATGGGAAGAATATACAGGAGAGAAAAATGATGTAACAATTTACCATAATACTTGAAAAATCTTGTAGTATGTTATATTGTATTATCATGAGAGAAGGACAAAAGGAGACAGTTAGATGCCTGATGGTAAGAAAGTATTATTGATTGTGAATCCCATTGCAGGAAAAACCCATACGAAATCCGATGTATACCGCGCTTATGATCTATTCAGCAATAACGGATATGAGGTCACCCTGCAGAAAACCGTATCAAAGGGTCATGCTACCAGCATCGTAATGGAGCAAGGGCCTGAGAATGATATTGTCGTATGCTGCGGTGGGGATGGGACCTTGAATGAGGTTGTGTCGGGCATGATGAAGCTCGGTGTGAGGTTACCTTTGGGATATATACCTGCAGGTACCACCAACGACTTCGCCAGCACCTTAAAGCTGTCCTATAATGTGAATAATGCAGTGAAAGCAATTATGAATGGCAGAAAACGGTCTCTGGATATCGGGCTGTTTAACGGCAGCAGGTATTTCAGTTATATCGCTTCCTTCGGTGCATTTACCGGAAGCTCCTATTCCACACCCCAATCCTATAAGAATACGATCGGACATTTTGCTTATGTACTGGAGGGTGTGAAGGACATACCGAATATCAAGCCATACCATATTAAGCTTAATGTTGGTGGCAAGATCTATGAAGATGACTACATATTCGGTGCAGTCAGTAATTCGATCTCCATCGGCGGAATGGTCAAATTGGATTCCAGCCAGGTTGATCTGAATGATGGGCTGTTTGAGATCATTTTGATCAAAAATCCCAAGACACCACTGGATATCAGCAGGATTATCAGAGCAATCACAAAGAAGGATTATTCTGATAAGATGATAGAATTCATCAAAGCCCCGGAGGTAACCTTCTATATGGAGAAACCGCTTCCCTGGTCCATCGACGGTGAGTATGATGCGGGTGGTAATGAAATCAGGATCAATAATATTCAGGGAGCCATCACCCTTTTAATTTGATGATAATAAATGAAAAGAGCCCGACTTGGCATGTTATATGTGACCGAGAGGGCTCTATTTTGATGTTGATCGTACAGGGCTTAGATCCATATTCTACTCGAAGCTTTCCCGATAAAAAACATGTAAAAATCAACGATTTTTTGGTAATTTAATAGGAAAACTTTACGAAACGTTGTTTTTGGTACTTCCTTATAGTATTCTAAGCACATAAAAACAAGGTCTAAATTAGCTGCCATGTCCTCATAAGCATACTGGAGTATGATTGCTGTAGGATTAACTTTTTCAGGTGGCTGGTTCGTGTTTATTTTAAATATTGGAGGGAAGAAAATGTTGAATGTGGCGATTGTTGGAACAGGTAACATCTCTGCTTTTCACATCCAGGCCTATCTGACCTTTCCGGAACGCTGCCGGATCGTGGCTTTGGTGGATATCTATCCGGAGAAAGCCCAAAAGCGGAAGGAAGAGTATGGCTTAACAGATGCATTCGTTTATAGCTCCCATAAGGATATATTGGACCGTAAGGACATCGATCTTGTCAGTGTATGTACCCCACCCTATGTTCATGCCAGTATCAGCATCGATTGTATGAGGGCCGGAATGAACGTACTTTGTGAGAAGCCCATGGCGTCGTCTCTGGAGGAATGTGATGCGATGATCGCTGCCTCAAAGGATACAGGAAAGCTCTTAGGTATCGTTGCGCAGAACCGTTTCAGGACCCAGATCATGAATCTAAAGAAAACTCTGGACTCCGGCCTCATCGGGGACCTGGTATGGGCAGATGTGGACTCCTTCTGGTGGAGGGGACACAGCTATTATGACCTTTGGTGGCGCGGTACCTGGGAGAAGGAATCAGGCGGCTGTACCTTAAACCATGCAGTTCATCACATCGATATGCTGAACTGGATGATGGGCGGAGTACCGAAGAAGGTCAATGCTGTGCTCGGTAATGTATCCCATGATAATTCCGAGGTAGAGGATGTCTCTGTGTCCGTGTTAAAATATGAGAACGGCTCCATGGGCAGGGTGACTGCTTCCCTTCTGCATCATGGGGAGGATCAGAAGATCGAATTCCATGGCACGAAGGCGAGGATAGCAGCACCCTGGAAGGTTACTGCCTCTGATTCTAAATCTAACGGCTTTCCGGAGAAGAACACTGCGCTTGAGCAGGAGATTACCTCCTACTACGAGGGGCTTCCGGAGCTTATCTATGAAGCTCACACAGGAGAGATAGAGGATGTTCTGTCCGCCCTTGAGAATGGGACGAAACCGTTGATTACCGGGGAGAGCGGAAGGAATACGATAGAGCTGATCACAGCAATCTTTAAAGCGGGTTTTGAAGAGAAGACAGTGGAGCTTCCCATACAGAAGGACGATCCCTGGTATACGGCAGAGGGAATCATGAAGAATGTAAGGCACTTCCACGAGAAGACCACCTTCCTTGAGAATTTTACTGACC
>JAEZHX010000135.1 GCA_023436765.1 Bacillota bacterium | reverse complement strand
GAGAAGTGGCTGATGAAGCAGCTGGAAACCAAAGGTGTCAGTAATATGAAGGAGGTTATACTGGCTACCTTTGACCCTTCGAAGGACAACTTGAATATATACCTGAAATATCACAAGAAAATGCTACGGGACATTTTCGAATAATGGTTATACTTGCCTTAAAAAAATCATAAAATGTTACAAGTTTTCATGCAAGGATGTATTTGGCCATGTTTTCTAGAACGAAAACCAAACATATCATTTTATGTGAGTTGATCATTTTATTTATCATCTCTTCCCTCCTGATTAAGCAGGATTTCGATAGGAAGGCAACAACCCTGACCTCTAGGTATGATTCTGAGAAGAAGTTCATCAAATGGGTGAGCTTTGATGTTCGCTCCAAAGCCCTTGAAAGGGCTTATCGTTATGATGTGGATACCTATGGGAAGGAGGTCCATTTGAATTGGATCGAGCTGCTTGCTTATCTCGGAGCCAAATATGGCGGTGACTTCTCCCATTATAAGGAAAAGCATATGACCGAGCTTGCGAATAAGCTGATGAATAAGGAAGAAACCATGGATTCACTCACGAAAGACATGAAAAATTATGATTATTATTTCGAAGCGTACTCCGCAGTTCTTGGCGGAATGGTCGGAGAATATAAGATAGAGGTCGCAGATGAAGCCAGCCCCGGCGGCAAGAAGTGGGAGAAGAAATATGGTCTCAAGGTATTTCTGCCTATAGCAAAGTATTACCCCTACAGCCATTTTGATGATTTCGGGGTATCCCGAAGCTATGGCTATAAACGAAAGCACCTAGGTCATGATATGATGGGCCAGGTAGGAACTCCAGTTGTTGCTGTGGAATCAGGCTATGTGGAGGCACTCGGCTGGAACCAGTACGGAGGATGGCGGATCGGTATCCGGAGCTTTGATAAGAAAAGATATTATTATTATGCTCACCTACGTAAAAATTTCCCTTTCCAAAAGTCACTGGAGGTAGGCAGTATCGTTCAGGCAGGTGATGTGATTGGATATCTCGGACGTACCGGCTATAGCTCCTCCGAAAATGCGAACAATATCCAGACACCCCATCTGCATTTTGGTCTTCAGCTAATATTTGATGAATCACAAAAGGAAAGCGTTAACGAAATTTGGATTGACTGTTATAGTCTGATCCTGTTCCTGCAGCGTAATCGCTGTGCCACGGAGAAAAACCCGGAAACCAAGGAATATACCAGGGTCTTTCAGTTCGTGGACCCGATTGCAGAGCATTATATCAACCACAGCATCTATAAGTATGATGATGAGGAGTTTAATATCCATATTTATGAGTAAATGATATAACCAATATTATGGTTCTAAAGAAAGCAGATCATACGCAGTCCGTTCCTAGTACTGCTGTTTGATATTCTTTCTCTTCATCAGGCAAACGAGCCCTAACAAGAATGGGATGAAGTACAGAAATATCAGGCTCAGGTTTACCATGATGTACCGGTATAGGAAGTCAAACTCGAACTGTGTGCTGCTTATCAGGTAGGTCAGGAAATATACGGTCATGGCAAGGGGTACGAAGAGGTAGCCTCCCCTGTTCGCGAGTCCGAACAGCCACTCAATGCAGCGGCCCAGCAGTGTTGCTAGCACACAGATGGAGATAAAGTCGGATAGGATGCAGATCAGGGTTACCACTACCTCAAAGCGTTCAAATATATGGAAGAAGGAGATGCTCTTCACCGAGATGTAAAATGGGAAGGGAGCATTTGCTGTAAAGTCCGCACCTGTGATTCCGAAGGTAAAGAGGGTTACGGTAAAGGCCAGTATCACAAAGCTCAGAGCTGCATACATAAGCTTCCTCTTCTGCTGCTTCGGAACCGATAACCCTAATTTGTCAGCGAAAAATAAGGCAATGATAATATAACCTCCTACGGAGACTACATTAATGGATGCAAATATCGTTTCCGGAAGGCGGAACGTTGATATCGGAAGCAGATAATCCGTCCTGAGTCTCGTATATGCACATAGGATAAGGATGGCGAAGAAACCGATAACCGGGGCCAATGTGAACTCCGCAAATCGAAATATCGTCTTCATTCCTCTCTGTAATGCATGGTAAACCAATACCGCTAATATAATCATCAGGAAATCCGAGCGGGTCTTTGGCATCAGTGTCAATTGCAGAGTCAGGGAATAGATATTAACCTTTGAAACCAACATCAGCAGTAGCCAGACCAGATAGAACAGAACAAATACCTTTGCCAGAAATTTTCCGATCAGTTGAACCATGATTTCATAGATGTTAAGTCCGGGAAATGCTTTGATCAGAAACAATATGATACCGGTCAAGGGAATGATAGCCAATATAGACCAAAGCGGGCTTAAATATCCGCTTCTTCCTGCTTCCTTAGCCAGAGCTGCGGGTATCTGTCTCAGCACAGGAGAGATACTGAGAAACAGGAACATATATGCAATTTGCCGGAAGGATACCTCCTTATTCATTATACTACCATGCCTTTCCTTCGAATTAGTTTGTACTATACAGGCTTATTTCATGATTTCTTCCAGTTTCATGGCGATACTGGGAATATAGGGACTGATATTGTGTACGATACCAAGAGTAATTCCCGCAAGGGAGAACAGAAGAAATAAAGCTAAGTTTCTCTTCTCCTGATAGAGCTCCTTCCTCTGAGAGATAAAAGTGATAATCAATAAGATAATAAATACATATAACATGGATTAACCTCCAAAAGTTACGAATTAGGCTGTTTTCAATTCCGTTTCCTATCCTGCAGAGCTCCAGAGCATTATTTAGCGCTTCTCCTCATCACTCAATAGAAAGGATTTGGATATCTTTGAATTGACTGTGTAGTCATATTTAATCTCAGAGATTGTATCCTTCCAGCCCTCCGCAAGCTCATTCCATTTGCCTACGTGCTGATTTTCCACCAGACGGGCAATCTGAAGGATATCCAGACCGGTAGTTACGGAATAGTTCACAGCCTTCATAATAATATTCTTGATATATTCATTCTGAAGCTCCGTCAGTTCCGTCAGTGCTGCCCTTGTGAATACTTGCTCTCCGCCCATGACTTCTTTGATCATCGTCTCAAAATCCACATGGATGGATATCTTCACCTGTTTCCCCTCCAGCTCGGATTTCAGCTTCGTACTACTATAGGACAAGGCCAGTCCCACCTGATTACTAAGATGGATTGGATAAACTCGGATGATGTCCTTGACAAAGTTCACTCCGGAGGATGTCTCAAGGTCCAGATAATCCTTAAGCTTCAGCTGGTCGAATACAGAATACCCTTTGATCAGGAAGCTTTTCTCCTCAGATACCAGATAAGGAATCAGCAAGCTGGAATAACTATGTTCCATATCATTCAGGATGTTTACCAGGGTATTATCATTTCGGGTAACCAGTTCCCTCTGCTTTTGCTCCACCGCCTGCAGATCCTCATGAATCGTCTGTTTATCTTTTAGACCTTGCTTTAGGAAGTCCAAGGCACTGGAATTTTGTATGATATAGACAAGCGCTTCCATCTTAATTGTTTCATCTCTCGACAGAAAATCCAGGCAGTCTTCAATCCCATTCCTGGCCGCTTCATCTCCGATAAGAAAATATCCGGTATTAGCGACTGATATGGTCTTCTTATTCTTCAGCCGGATATCTTCCATAGCCATATAGGGAGTCTTGCCCTTTCCTTCGGTAATCTCCTCTTTGCCTCCTCCGCCGTCCCCGCCTTCTTCCGGGTCAGCGCCGCCTTCTGAGCTGTAGAGCGCACTGACGGTATATTCTCCCTCCGCATAATCAATCCCCAGGACATGAATGAAATTAATCTCATCTATTTCCTTTCGGTTCATATCATGGGAACAGCCGCTACATAAGAAGGGAATAATCATAAGCATGAAAAGTGCAGATTTCTTATTAAGCTTCATGATCCTGCTCCTTCTGTTTTACTTGATTATCCGGAGCGATATTCTCTGGACGCTTTTTGAAATATTTCACCGGAAAACGGAACAAAGTATCTTTCATGTTCCGCTCCGGAGTATCCACAAACGGATACAGATAGGCTGTTCCGTAATTATCCAGACTGCATAAATGAGTAATCAGCAGTATCAGACCGATGGCCAGCCCAAAAAAGCCCCCAACCGCTGCTAATATTGCCAAAAGAAATCTGGTAAGCCGAATTGCACTGCTTAAATCCTGGTTAGGCAGGATGAAGCCTGAGATACCGGCTAAGGATACGATTACAACAACCGCAGGCGATAACAGATTAGCCGATACGGCTGATTGTCCGACCACCAGACCACCCAGAATGGACATTGCCGTACCGACGGATTTCGGAAGTCGAAGTCCGGCTTCGATCAGGACTTCAAATGCAATCAATAATCCCAGTACCTCTGACGAGGAAGAAAACGGGACATTTTTCTTCGCAGCCTGTGTCGATAGGGCTAGCTGCACGGGAAGCATCTGGCTCTGATAGGTCGTTGCAGCAATATAAAAGGCGGGTAGAAAAAGTGTCAGAATCATGGAGAAATACCGTATAATCCTTAGGTAGGATCCTATATAGAAATGGTTCGCATAATCCTCCGGGGATTGCATCAGCATCGGTAACTGGCAAGGAAGAAGATAAACAAAAGGAATCCCATCCACCACCAAAGCAATTCTTCCATCCGATACATTGGCAGATACCCGATCCGGTCTCTGCGTATACATAATCTGCGGAAAAATGCTTTTTTTGTTCGGATTAAGGTACTCCTCGATAAAAGCTGGAGTGGACAGATTATCAATATCAATTTTTTCGATCTTCTCCTTTATTTTATTCACAGTATTCATATCAGCAATATTGCTGATATAAACCAGGGACATATCTGTTTTGGAGAGTTTTCCGACGGTTAGGGTCTCCATCACCAGATACTCCGATCTGATCCTTCTGCGAATCAAAGCCGTATTTGTACGCATCACTTCAATGAACGCGTCCTTTGCACCCTTCATGACACCCTCTTCCTCCGGTGCCTGAATCGAACGCTTATCAAAATTACGGATATCATAGACAATTGCCTTCTGCTCCGCATCAAATATTAAGGCTGCATTTCCACTCAAGACAGCTTTCAGCAGTTTATGATAATCGTTCTCCTCGGAGGTAAACACATGGTAAACGCCACCCTCTAGCATATAATCCATCAATTGCCTCTCGGTAATGCAGTTTGCCAGATAGGGATCGAATTTCAGGAACTTGAGTATGGCATTATCAATCAAGCCTGAATCGACCATACCATCGACGCAGAACAGATGCACTGTCAATTCGTTTTGTTTTATCTTAATCGGACGGACCTGAACATCGGTGCTTTTCGTAAACAGCTCCTTAATCTGGGATGAGTTTATCACATTCTCCATAGCCTTCCTTCTTTCCTGTGAATATCCGTAGTACTATATTTTCCCTCCCTTGCCGAATATTATACATAAAATAATATCTGTCCCTAAGAATTGGAGGCAAAAAAAGACTGTTGCATCTGATACTTCCTTGATAGGAACAGACGTACAGTCTCTTTTTTTTGTCATTTCTATGCAGCCGTAATCCGCTTAGTAGGTTCTCATCCTTCGTGAATCCTAACAGTCCCAGTCCTCTGGGCATTTTTCCTTTGGATCTTATGTATCTTCTAAAGTAAGTTAATTTCATGCTTCTGTCAGGAACATTTACTACCGTATCCCGAATGCATGATGAAAAGTCTGTAAAGATGATCACCGGAGGACGAGAAAATCCTCAGCTAGATCTTTGATATGTATTGGATATACCTTGCCCTTTGTTAGTTGCTGAAGAAACAATTCTGCTTCTCCTTCATCATCCGTGAAGTTCTCCACTAAGCTATACTTTTCTGTCTCCTTAGGATTTCTTCCATTGATGTAACACTCCAGGCTGTAGTAAGCATTCTGGAAAAATAGGTTATAAACGACTTGCAACTCATCATTCAATAAAACTGCTACTGTTTTAAATGGTTTATCGATCACGTAACGCCACCCTTCTTCATAATTTTATCTTTTGGCCACATATTATGATTTTTATCTGACATTTTCATGATATTGTCAGCACCGATCGGATATTGCATGTTAATTTGCATATCTTCACTACGCATTTATTATATCATAAATTAAACTGATTCAAAGAACGATTGTTGAATTTCTCCATGTAATTAATAGTAAACTTCCTATTAAATGCTAAACTTATTAGCTGAATATGGCCCAGCTGCATCATCGCTGCCAAATCTACCAAAGCAAGGTATTTTCACGAAGGTAATACAATAAACCAAGATGTATTATGATAGCAGAAGCTGCCAACAATTTGGCAGGAATCTACTGGGAATTCCTTTCAAACCTATGGCAGCTTCTAATTAACCTATTGCCGGGTAATACTATTATTTCATGCTATACTGTCTCTTTCTTCGTTAATTCCGCATCAATGATTGGCCCGGACTTCGACATCATTTTGTATGCCTCATATCTTTCCTTTGCTAAGAGCTCTGCCTTATGAAACAGAGTTTCTGCCTGTTCGGGGAAGGATTTTACCAGGGAGCTGTAACGAACCTGTCCCAGGATGAATTCACGGAAGCTTTCTGTGGGCTCCTTAGAGTCAAGCTGGAAGGGATTCTTTCCCTCATCCTTTAAGAGAGGATTATAGCGGTACAGATGCCAATAACCCGCTGCAACAGCCTTCTTGATCGTAGCCATGCTGCGTCCCATGCCCTCCTTAATTCCATGATTAATGCAAGGTGAATAGCAGATAATCAGGGAAGGTCCATGGTAGCTTTCCGCCTCTCTGAGCGCCTTGATCAGCTGGTTGTTATCCGCATTTATTCCTACCTGAGCGACATAGACATTCCCATAGGTCATCATCATACGGCCGAGATCCTTCTTGCCCTGCTTTTTACCGGAAGCGGCAAACTTCGCGATTGCTGAGGTTGGAGTAGATTTTGAAGCCTGACCGCCGGTATTGGAATACACCTCGGTATCGAATACCAGGCAATTGATATCCTCGCCGGAAGCCATGACATGATCCAGTCCGCCGAAGCCGATATCATAGGCCCAGCCGTCACCACCGACCAGCCAGATGGATCGTTTGGTCAGATAATCCTTATACTGCTTGATTTCCTCCACCAGCTGAACTATCTCAACATCCGTGGATACGAAATGCTCCAGAACATCGAGAACCTTCCGGCTGGTTTCCTCGGAGGCTCCGCCGTCCTCCTTATAATGCAGCCAGTCATGGAAAGCTTCCTTTACTTTCTCTTCAACATTCATATCAATCAGCTTGCGCATGTTGTCTTCCAGCTTATTTCTTAACTGCTTCACCGCCAAATACATACCAAAACCATATTCCGCATTATCCTCAAACAGGGAATTTGCCCAGGAGGGACCCTTCCCTTCACGGTTAATCGTATAAGCGGAGCTCGGTGCGGAAGCACCCCAGATGGAGGAACAGCCGGTAGCATTGGAAATCATCATTCTTTCCCCGAACAGCTGAGTAACCAGCTTAATATACGGTGTTTCACCGCAGCCTGCACAAGCACCCGAGAACTCGATCAGAGGTGTTTTGAACTGACTCTCCTTATATGTCGAACCATAGGCCAGATCCTCCTTGAAGCTGACCTCCTCAACCGCAAATCTCCAATTATCTACCTGGATCGGTAATTGCGTTCCGATCGGCTGCATGATTAATGCCTTCCCCTTCGCAGGGCAGACGTCTGCACAGTTTCCGCAACCGGTACAATCCATAGGGCTGATTTGAATTTTATAATGAAGTCCTGCATATGGTTTCCCTGCAGCCGGCTTCGTAACAAAGGTGTCGGGAGCTTTCGCTTTTTCCTCATCATTTAATAGGAACGGACGGATCACGGAATGCGGACAGACTAACGAACACTGGTTGCATTGGATACAACGCTCCTCCACCCATTCGGGAACATTGACCGCAATACCACGCTTCTCATACGCTGTTGTTCCATTGGGAATCGTGCCATCCTCCATACCCATAAAGGCACTGACCGGTAGTTCGTTTCCTCTCATCTCGGACATGGGTCTCATGATCTTTCGGATGAATTCCGGCTCCTCCACATCATCCGCATCCTGAAGCGGTGCATCCAGCCAGGAATCAGGAACATTGACCTTCTGAATAGCTCCGACTCCTAGATCTATGGCATCATGATTCATTTTGACTACCTTCTCACCCTTTTTGCCATACATCTTATTCACAACATTCTTTAATTCGCTGATATAGACCTCTTCCGGTAAAACCTTAGTCAGCTTGAAGAAGGCGCCCTGCATCACCATGTTAATGCGGTTGCCCAGTCCAATTTCCTCTGCTATGCCGATGGCATTGATCGTGTAGAACTTAACTTTTTTCTGCGCCAACTGCCGCTTCATAATACCCGGTAGATTCTCCTCCAGCTCCTCTTCCTTCCAGTTTGTATTGAGGACGAAGGTTCCACCCTCCTTAATGCTCTGCAGCATATCATACTTATTTACATAGGACTGGTTATGACAGGCCACATAATCCGCATGGGTAACCAGATAGATCGAACGGATCGGTTCTTTACCGAAGCGTAAATGGGATACAGTCAGACCTCCTGATTTCTTAGAATCATAATCAAAATATGCCTGAATGCTGAAATCAGAATGGTCACCGATGATCTTGATGGCTTGCTTGTTCGCGCCCACTGTACCATCGGAGCCGAGTCCCCAGATCTGGCAGGAGATTCTGTCCTCGGGCTCAACCATGATTCCCTCCACAGTCTGCAGAGAGGCCTTGTACACATCATCAATAATGCCGATTGTGAAGGAATTCTTCGGCTTACTATCCTTCAAGTTCTCATACACAGCTGCAATCTGACCCGGTGTGGTATCCTTAGAGGCTAATCCGTATCTTCCTCCGACAATATCGGGCTTTAAGTCTGAGGCGAAGAAGCTGGTACATACATCAAGATACAGGGGCTCACCGACCGCACCCGGTTCCTTGGTACGATCCAAAACTGCAATCTTCTTCACGGTCTTTGGAACACATTGCAGGAAGTGAAGGGTTGAGAAAGGACGGTACAGACGTACCTTGATCAGTCCGTATTTCTCACCTCTTTTATTCAAATAGTCTATGGTCTCTTCAATCGTCTGGGTGACTGAGCCCATAGCAACGATTACATATTCAGCATCTTTAGCTCCGTAATAATCAAACAGATGATAGGCTCTACCGGTATACTGCTCCATTTTCTTCATATATTCTTCGACGATCGGAACAATATCCTCATAATAATGGTTTGCAGCTTCGCTCTCCTGGAAATAGATGTCCGGATTCTGAGCAGCTCCTCTGGTTACCGGATGGTTCGGGGAAAGTGCCTTGTTCCGGAATGCCTTAACAGCATCCATATCAATCATTTCCTCATAATCCCTGTACTCCAGAGCTTCTATTTTCTGCACCTCATGGGAGGTACGAAATCCATCGAAGAATTGGACGAACGGCAGACTACCCTTGATTGCCGATAAGTGAGCTACCGGTGTAAGATCCATAACCTCCTGTACAGAACCCGAAGCAAGCATTGCACAACCGGTCTGTCTTGTCGCCATGACATCCTGATGATCACCAAAAATACTAAGTGCATGAGTTGCAAGTGCTCGGGCACTAACATGGATTACTCCCGGTAATGCTTCCCCCGAACAACGGTACATATTCGGAATCATCAATAATAGTCCCTGGGAAGCTGTGAAGGTTGTCGTCAGAGCACCGGCTTGCAGGGATCCGTGAAAAGCTCCTGAAGCACCTGCTTCCGATTGCATCTCTATCACATTCACTTCCTGTCCGAACATATTCTTCCTTCCGCCCGCTGCCCATTCATCAGTGGATTCTGCCATACCGGAGGAAGGAGTGATCGGATAAATTGCTGCTACATCTGTGAACGCATAAGCCGCATATGCACAGGCTGTATTACCGTCCACAGACATTTTAATCTTTCCCATTGTAAGATCCTCTCTTTCATGATTATAGCTTGCTTCCGTTATCTACCCAATCCTTTGCATCAATCACCCTATCTATGGAAGGTTTATTAACAAGTTCCACATCATATAGCTCATCGGAATTGGACCAGGCTGCCGTACATTCACAGTTCGTGGGATTACAGGTATTCAGGCGCTTATTATTACTTCCCCGTAAATCATCTTTCCCATTAACAATCATTTTATAACCTCCTTTAAAATAGTATGCTAAGATACATTGTTTCCTTTTTCCTTCTTTCTATTACGTTATCCCGGTGTTTTCATATAATATGATATAAGATTAAAATCATATCAGTTGTGTTCATTTTTAGCAGTAAGGAGCCGGGTACCGGAGGTTATACATTCCTCCGGAGCCCGGCTCCTTCTCTATTCTATATGAAATTACTAATCCGTTTCGTCTTCAACCTTCTTTACGAATTAACGGCTGATATACAATATTCCCAGGGTATTCGGACCGCAGTGGCTCGATATTACGCTGCCTGCACGGGTTTCCAGCAACTCTCCGAAGATTCCAAGACTTCTTAAGAAGGCTGTTATCTCTTCTACCACATCTTTGGGGCAGCCTGAATGAGTAATAAACACTCTGGTGGGATCGGCATCCTTTAAGAGTAGTTCTTTATCCTTACAATACTTCATTAATGCTGCCTTACTATTCCCGCGGTATTTCTTCTCTACCTCCATCTTCCCATCCTTGACGACTATTTCAGGCTTCAGCTTCAGGGTATTGGCGAGTAATGCGGCTACCCCTGAGCATCTGCCGCCTCTGTGAAGAAAGGTAAGGGTATCTACGACAAAGCTGGCACGGACTTTACCGTTGATATTCCGGTTATCCTCCAGAATTTCTTCGACTCCATAACCCTTTCGTGCCAGCTCCGCTGCCCGAAGCACCTGGAGCCCAATTCCCGTGGAAAGGTTTTTGGAATTAACAACATAGATTTTCTGATAGCCGAGCTGTTCGGCTGCCAGCCTTAGCACCTGACAGGTAGCGGACATTGTTTCGGAGATACCAAAGAAGATTATTTCCATATCCTTCTCGACATAGGGTGTCAGAAAATCCACAGCATCCCCCAGGGTCGGTGCTGCCGTCTTCGGTGTCTCACCGGTTTGGTCAGACCATTCATATATCGCATCCGGCATTATCTCAATGCCATCCTTTAAACTATCACTTCCAAGTGAAATCATCAGAGGAATAATTCCGATATCATGAGCTTTAATCAGCTCCTCTGATAAATCACAGGTACTATCTGCCAGTATTTTAATCTTATTCATAATATTCTCCTTTAACCTTTCAGGCATAAGCTAATTCTAATGACTCTGTCCGGTAATGTCAATAGAACAAATATGATAAAACTGTACCGAACCTCCGATTGTTCAGAGATGTATCGATACAGTTTTTTAGTCTTGTCTTCTGTATTATACTTAATTATTGAGAGGTTTCTCAATTATTATCCTAAAAATCATGTAATATTATGCTTGTTCTTCCTGTAATACAGTAGACCCGAGAACATAATTAAGAGGCAGATCGCTGCATAATAAGGGAATAACGGATGGGTGACACTTCCTGACAGGATGACAAGGGATCCTATTCCTGCAAGAATCGGAATAACATACCCTTTTCCGACCCCTTTGATCTCACCCTTTTTCGTCAGGCGCATAACAGCAAAATATAATACCATGTAATTCAGATAGCTGACACCGATGGCAATCTCCGATACATCCCCACGCATCCCCTTCTTCTGAGTGATATAATGAATCAGCATCCAGACAAGGGATAGCAGATAAGCGAAAAAGGCTGAATTCATTGGCATGCCGTTAAATTTTGGATTCTCCTTGGCAAGATGGGCACTTCCGGGTATCATTTTTCTAAGTGCCAGGGAATAAGGCATACGGATAAAGCCCAGTACGAGGCCGTTCACAGTTCCCAGTACAGAAATAATTACAAATACCAGAATAGCACGGGCACCCAGATCACCAAAAAGCTTACTGGAGGCGACATACACAGAAGCATCCCCCTGTTTTAAGATTTCTCCCGGGCCGATCAGGGAAGACATTCCAACAAAATATGCAATATAAACCAGTAGAATTACCAGAGGTGATATCGTAAGAGCCAAAGGAAGATTTCTCTTACTGTTCTTGATCTCACTGCAGATGGCAGTGGATACGATCCAACCATCAAAGGAGAAGGCAATCGGTGCAAAGGCCGCAATCCAGGTAAAATCCCTGGAGGCTGCTCCAAAGCCTTGGAAATCTTCTACCATCATTTGACCCGGATTACCAAAGAAAAGTCCAGCCAAAGCAATCAATAACAGAGGAACTAATTTTATCACCATAGCGGCATTCTGAACATAGCCCCCCAGCTTGGCAGAAAGAATATTAATGATGAATAAGGCCGTAAGACAGATTGTACCGATTAAGGTAGTGCTTTCCAGTGTGATTGTTATACCAAAAAGCTGGCAGATATAGATACCTGAAACCCAGGATACAATGGCTGACAGAGTCGGAAGGTACAGGAAGGTATGAAACCATCCGAAAGCACAGGAAACTCCCATGCCTACAAAATCCTCAGCATAAGAAACCAAGCCTCCCGGCTTGTCGGTTCTCGAGGCCAGCTGTGAAATTGCCAGACATCCGAATACAATCGCAAAGGCAGCAATGATAAAGATGATGATACCCAGCAGAACACTGCCTCCGGTATAATTTAAAATATCATCCGATTTGAAGAAGATACCAGATCCGATTACAATTCCTGTGATCATGGTGATTGCAGTAAAAAGTCCGTAAATTCTCTTATTCATCCTGTTGTAAATTCCTCTCTGATAAAATTTTGTATAATGGTTATAATTAATTCCATATATAACTATATTCTATCTTATGATATGACATAGTATCTGTCAATAAGAGAATAATTAACATTATTTTATCAGATATGCTCTTACAGGTGCCGCTTCTGCCCCTTCAATCAGGATCGGAGCAGCGGATAGTAAATATTCGCCCTCTTCGATGTCCATCAACCGTAAGCCCTCCAAAATCACGGCACCGGATCCAAGCAGCCGAATATGCGTCTCATGCTCCGGCTGACTTCGCTCTATCCCCAGAGAATCGATACCGACACCTATGACCTTATGCTCCGTTAGGTATTCTGCCCCGGTTCTGTCCAGATAGATAAAATCCTTCTCCAGAATATCCTCGAAGGAATTTCTGGTCTTAAGCAGCACGAAGCTTCCTTCCGGTATCTCCTTTCCGATAAGCTCCTCCTTTGTAATTTTATCCCGAGCCTCCTTTAGGTCCAGAACGATGCAGGGAGCTACTACCTGAGCCAAATCCAAGGATTCTACGGTAGCACCCCCGGGGATCATATGAAGCGGGCGGTCGATGTGGGTTCCGGTATGCACATTCATATGAAGCTTGCTTTCATATGCGGGTCCTGTCTTGAAATCACTTTCAATACTAAGCTCCGGCCTTTTCTCCTCCTTTCCCTTATAAACAGGCATAGAGGGTAATATCGGCATGGAGATATCATAAATTCTCATCCTATCCGTAGTAAGCTTCATTCTAAGAACTCCTTTCCTATTATATCGTCAACCATTTTCTGCCGTCACGGGCAAGTAGCTCGAAGGCTCTGACCGGTCCCATGGAGCCCGCGTCATAATTGGGGAATTTGGCCTTTCTCTGCTCTCTGTAGCTTATGATCCGGTCCGCTACGGTCCAGGCTGCCTCCACCTCATCCCAGCGTGAGAACAGGGTGGCATCACCACGCAGAATATCATAAATCAGCCGTTCATATGCTTCCGGAGTATTTCCCTGGGTCGGGCTGATATAGCTGGTATCCATCTTCGTCGGGATAATGTCACTATGGGTACTGAAATCCTTCGTATTGAACTGGAAGAATACGCCGACATTGGGCTGTATCCTGATCACCAGCAGATTAGGCTCCTGAATGTTTTTGTCCTTAAAATATAAGATATTCGGAAGGTCCTTAAACTGAATGACAATCTCTGCCGAACTGGTACCCAGCCTCTTACCTGACCTGATATAGAATGGTGTTCCTGCCCAGCGGAAATTATTGATATGAAGCTTTAAGGCCACGAAGGTTTCTGTATTTGAATCTGACGGAACATTCAGCTCCTCTTTATACCCGGGAACCGGTACTCCTTCAATGGTTCCTTTGCCGTATTGTCCGAATACCACATTATCTCTTAGAAATTCCGGGGTGATATCCTCAATTGCCTGAATCACCTTAAGCTTTTCAGTTCGGATGGAATCCGTCTTCAGATTCACCGGAGGCTCCATCGCTACCAGGGATAATATCTGCATAATATGATTTTGAAGCATGTCTCTCATGGCACCGGAATGCTCATAATAACCTCCCCTGGTTCCGACCCCCAGCTTCTCTGTAAGTGAAATCTGTATGTTGTCGATAAATTTATTATTCCAGATAGACTCAAAGATGGAATTACAGAATCGTAATACCATGATGTTCTGAATCATTTCCTTACCGAGATAATGATCGATCCGATAGATGCTGCTCTCATCAAATACCTCCAACAGCTTATTATTCAGTTTACTGGCTGTTATCAAATCCTTGCCGAAGGGCTTCTCAATGATCAGTCTGCTATAGCTTCCGGGGATGTTTGCCATATCACTGGACTGAAGCCCTTGAACGATTGTTTCAAAATACTCCGGGGCAACTGCCAGATAGAACACCCGGTTCCCTGAGGTTCCGGCAATCTGATCCAATTCCTTAAGGTACGCCTTCAGGCCCTGATATCCTGACTGGTCAGTAAAGTCAAACTGATAATAGTGAATCATATTCTTTAGAATCTGCCATTTTTCCTCATTGATCTTATTTCTGGAATGCTTATCTACAGAATTATGGATGTCCTTCCGATACTCCTCCTCGGTTTTATCCCTGCGTCCGACTGCTACCACCTTAAAATGCTCCGGGAGTAATCCGTCCAGAAGCATATTATATAATGCGGGCATCAGCTTTCTATGCGTTAAATCGCCGGTGCCGCCAAAGACTACTAAAATTGCTGCCAAATTATCATCCTCCTGATAATTTCTGTTTTCTGCCATTATACGAATTCCTCCTTCCTGTGTCTTACCGGTTGACCCATCAACCGGTCTTAACTCTATTTGTTATATTCTGTATCTTTCATTATATTTCCTAAGAACATGTATTGTTGAACAATCACACCTCTATGATGGTTACAGTTACCATTGGGTATGGAACACTCCGTCCATATCCTTTCTCTGATAGGTATGGGCACCGAAGTAATCCCTCTGTGCCTGAAGCAGATTCATTGGAAGCTCCTCGGAACGATAGCTGTCATAAAAGCTAAGTGCACTGCTGAAGCCCGGTACCGATATTCCTGCTGTGATAGCCAGCTTCACAACCTCTCTCCACTCAACCTGGTATTGACCCACGATATCACGGAAATAATCCTCCAGTAACAGATTCTCAAGCTCAGGCTTCTTCTCATAGGCTCTCATAATGTGATTCAAAAACTGTGCTCTGATAATGCAGCCACCCCGGAAGATCTTAGCGATATCTCCAAGCCTAAGCTTCCAACCATAGGTGATTGAGGCCGTCCTCAATAATCCGAAGCCCTGGGCATAGGAGACAATCTTACTGGCATAGAGAGCGCGACGTACCGCTTCTACCATATCCTTTGATTTATGGTCCAGTATACCGGGTCCTTTCAGAATTTTGGCGGCATGGATCCGTTCCTCCTTCATCGTGGACAGATATCTTTCATATACGGCTGCAGTTATGGTCGGAGTAGATACCCCTAGATTAAGGGAAATCTGTCCGGTCCACTTGCCGGTCCCCTTCTGCCCTGCAGAATCTAAGATTAGATCCACCAGGTATTTTCCCGTCTCAGGATCCTGCTTCGTAAAAATATCTGCCGTAATATCAATCAAGTAGCTATTCAGCTCTCCCTTGTTCCATTCTGAGAATACCGCATGGAATTCGGGAGGGGTAAGTCCGATCGCCCGTTTCAGAATATCGTAGGCCTCGCAGATTAGCTGCATATCTGCGTACTCTATTCCGTTATGAACCATTTTAACAAAATGTCCTGCACCATCCCTGCCGATATAGGTACAGCAGGGTTCGTCCCCTACCTTGGCTGAGATCGCGGTGAGTACAGGCTCGAGCATCCGGTATGCTTCTTCCTCACCTCCCGGCATGATTGCCGGTCCCTTCCTGGCTCCTTCCTCTCCGCCGGAGATCCCGGTTCCGAGATAATGATAACCGTTACCCTCTAATTCCTTACTTCTGCGGATGGTATCCTGATAATTAGAGTTACCTCCGTCCATAATCAGATCGCCCTTGCTGATGTAAGGCAGAAGCTGTTGAATCGTTTGATCCACTGCATCCCCGGCCTGTACCATCAGGATAATTTTTCTGGGCACTTCCAAAGCATCTATAAAATCCTTCAGGGAATAAGTACCTATCAGGTTCTTACCCTCTGCTTCCTTTCGTAATTCCTCTGTTTTCTCCGGTGAGCGGTTATAAACTGCTACGGAATAGCCATGATCCGCAATATTCAGAGCTAAATTCCTTCCCATTACTGCTAGACCGATTACACCAACCTGTTGTTTTTCCATATTAATCCTCCATTCTATTGTATAATATATGTCATCCGATCATCTCATATCCTTTGGCTGCCAGAGTTTCTTTTAGGTGATCCAGATCCAGCAGCTTTAGGTAACTATACCATACTTTCTATTCTTGTTCTACCCTATTAATCTGCATTCTTAATCTGAGTATTTACTCTGTTTTCCCCTATCCTTTATTCAATCCTAATTTGATATGGGAAATTATTCTGTGATTTAAGTCACAGTTTTCATACTTAACCGGATTGCAGTTCATATTATAAGGAAAGGTTATCCTATTATCTCCTGTGATATTCAGATGCTTAGATAGCATCCCTGGAACTTAAGCTCCTACAGGATTATAGAATAACCTTCTGTATTTATATATTATCATACGCTTGATCGGTTCTGAATTACAGATTAAAATACCAGCTCTTCAAATAGTGCCTTAACGGTGGTCATTTCCTTCAGACGGTGGACATTCTCTCCGCAGAAGATAAGACCTTCTTTTATGTTACCTTTCACTGCTTCAATCAATGCTTTTGTGATACAGTAGGGAGTATCCTTCGGATTGCAATGCTCCAGACAATGAAAGCATCTTTTCACAGGTATCCTGGCAATACTGACATTTTCCATGAAGGAGGTCATAATTGCTCGGCCCGGCATTCCTACCGGACTGATGACAATTTTAATATCCTCTTTCCTGGCATCCAGATAGGCTTGTTTATAGGCTTCGCTGGCATCACATTCCGCTGTTACAACGAATCTTGTAGATATCTGAACTCCATCGGCACCGAGGGAAAGTACATGCCTGATATCCTCCCGGTCAAATATCCCTCCGGCAACGATGACCGGTATCCTTCTCTGATATTTCTCCTCAAATTCTTTCTTGTATTCTACGATGCTTTTAATCTCAGCATCATAATCCAGCTCATTCATATGGTCCAGCTGTTCCTTCGAAAATCCAAGATGTCCTCCGGCCTTAGGACCTTCGATTACAATAAAATCCGCTGTGGTTCCATATTTTCTGTCCCACATTCTTAAAATTACACTTGCCGCCTTCAAGCTGGATACAATCGGAGCGATCTTCGTATCGTAGCCGCGGACCAGCTCCGGTAACGTAATCGGAAGTCCTGCACCTGAAATAATGACATCCGTACCGGCCTCACAGGCAGTCTTAACATAGCGCTCATACTGCTTTGTGGCCACCATAATATTGACCCCTACGACACCGCCCTCCGCATTCTGCTTCGCAAGCTCGATATGCTTCTTGATTGCATTCAGATTTGTTTCGATCTGATGCTTGTCAAAATCCGGGTCATCATAGCCAATCTGAGCTGTTGAGATGATACCGATTCCACCTTCCTTTGCAACTGCTCCCGCCAGTCTCCATCGACTGACTCCTACACCCATTCCTCCTTGAATAATCGGGAATTTGGCGATCAGATTACCTATGGCTAATGGTTTCATCTTCATTTTATCGTCTCCTTAAATTAGAATTCGTCTGTTGTATTTATTTTGATAATCAAAGTATTGGCTTATGAATAATCCGGCGTTTCCACCGGTTAGGTTAATTATATTCTCATAAAGAATTGTTGTCAATATATAATAGTATATTTTTCTATGATATGTAGTTTTTATTACTATATACTCAGACTGTAGAGATAAGCATGGATGTAATTCTATATGCACCTGCAAAATCACATCCATGCTATCCCATAGCAAGGGATTTCCACAATCTGTTCGAACAGCTTATAATGTTAACATTTAGGCATTCTGGAAGGGTGCCAATTCTACACGGATAAAATGTCCCTGATCATGATGGCAGACCGGGCACTCCTTTGGTGCCGACTTCCCCCAATGAACATATCCGCAATTCAGACAGAGCCAACCGGTTTCCACGTCGGAAACATACAGCTTATTCTCCTCCAGCATCTGAGCGAACCTGGCGAAGCGGTCTCCATGGGTCTTTTCGATGCCTGCTATCATATGAAAGGAGGCAGCCACCTTGTTAAATCCTTCTTCCTTGGCAATATCACCGAAGCTCTTATAGATCGGATCATATTCCTCATATTCATTGTGCTCAGCCATCCGTAGCAATTCCACCAAATTATCCGAGATATCAACCGGATATGCTCCGTCCACATGAATATTCTCTCCTGCAAGCTCCTTCAAATGGTTATAGAAGATCTCCGCATGCTCCTTCTCCTGATCTGCTGTGAAGCGGAAGATCAGCTCAATGACATGCTGATGCTCTTTCTTTGCTTGGTAGGCTGCAAAGGTATAACGATTTCTGGCCTGGCTTTCACCGGCGAAAGCCCGCATCAGATTATCCTTCGTCTGGCTGTTCTTAAAATCAACTGACATAATAGTACCTCCAAATATTTTTCTAACAGTATTCCCATAAAAAAGAAACTTTATGAGATATACTCGTATGTAATTAATAATTATTCTGAGGTTATATTATGATATCAAAGTGAGTGATCTCCGATCATACTCTTTTATCTGAGAGAATGGGGAAAAGTACATTGATACAAATATAAAACATAAAAAAGGCTCCTGATTCATCATGATCCGGCCATATCCAGCTTTCATAATAAATCAGAAACCATCACTCTTCTAAATATTCTGTTGCACATTCAAAAATTAATCACTCCACCTGATTACTCTCCGCCTGCTGATAGCGTCCTTCTTACTCATATGCTCCTGCCAGGCTTTGAAGTGCCTCCGGGTCAAGAATCAGAATTTCCTTGTTATTTCTGGACCGGATGATACCCTCACTCTCCAACTGGCTAAATTTACGACTGACTGTTTCTCTGGCCACACCGAGATAGTTAGCAATCCCCTCCCTGGAAAGTGGTAGATGGATTACGGTACCGGAAGACTCCTCCGTCCCATACTTTGCGGCAAATTCCATTAAGATTCCGCCGATCCTGTTATCCACATTCCGAACTCCCATGGTTTGCAGAGCTGTCTCCAATCTGGTCATGCGGCTACCAAGCTCATCTATGATTTTAACCGCTATCTCTGGAAAGCTGTACAGTAGCTGTTGAAACTGTGTCTTGGAAAGATGACAGGTTTTTAGGGTCTGTAAGGCCTCCACGGTATATGTAACATAATGATTGCGGAACAAATTCTGTTCACCGAAGAAATCTCCGTCCGTAAACACATACAGGATCTGCTCCCTTCCGTCAGAGGTAGTCTTAAAAGCTTTGGCACTTCCCTCATGAATAATCACGATGGAATCCATCCTATCTCCCTCACGGAACAGAATCTCACCCTTCTTGAAGATATGATGGGTAATCAGGTCTGCTATTTTCTCCAAATCATCCTTATTAAGCGATGACAGAATAGGAACCTTATGTAAACATAACCTGTCCATGCACCGGTTGCAATGGCATCCTGTCTCCATAATCCACCTCCATTTATATTTGAGATAATATTTTAAGTTTACAAGCTATGCTGATGTTCGTCAAGTACTACTGACTAAAGTCATGAATTAACAACGCCAGAAGTTATTTAACCTGCAAGTTATATTACATATATGATGTATAATGTATTCTTCTGTTTATTAGGATTAAGCCGTAAGACTTTAGGATGAAGTTTTTAGTGGAAGAATCAAAACTGAGATAATACTAAGATAATATTAGATAATATTCTTTGTTACATATTTACATATCTAATTATTTACAGTATACTAATGGTAATTTATGTAATGTTTGTCATGTTGTATGGTTTTCATTATATAATATTCGTCTAAATCTTATTAAGATTAAAAGGAGGGAAAACTTATGCGAAAATAAATTAAGGCTTTATGTTCAATAATCACTATTCTCTGCTTGGCAATATCATTTTCATCCATGGCTTATGCAGCAGAAAATTTTGATACGAACAAAACATCTGATGTGACTTTAAGACGTCCACTATGTATGAATTGCGGAATCGGCTATATAACAACATTTAACTCTGACACTGGACCATTTCTTTATGACTCTCATGCATGCACTATATATCCTGGTTGTACTGTATATGTATATGAATACTACCATAGTGTGATAACTATGTGTAACTACTGTAGTTATGGATTCATAACGAAACTACCTAACACGTATTCAGAAAGGCATTCTATCAGCCACTAGTTTTGTTGTACATAATAAAATATTGCAATCGGATTATTATTCACTTTTTTTAGTTCAATCTTTTCTAGCTAAGTGCATCCGGACTCATCATAAGCTTAATTGAGTGTATTAGGTGAGTCCGGACGCATAGGTATAATTAGGAGGATCAGCACTGCCTATGAAAATTATTAAATACATATTAATAAGCATTGTCTGTATTCTGTTAACAGCAGGTTGTAAAAGCAATCACCGTAAAGAAGATATCAATAAAACTGATCATGAATTTACCCAACTCGAAAAGGACTTGAAATTCTTAACATCAGATGAATGTGATGGCAGGCGTCCAGGAACACAAGGTAATGAATTGGCAGGCAAATATATTGCTTATCGCTTTAATGAAATTGGGCTAGCACCTTTAGCTACAGACTATAAATTACCCTATACGAAGGAGACCGAAACACTGGACCCCTCCAACATCTGCCTGGAAATTCTTGATGATGGAAAAGTTGTGGAAGAATTAATCTATGGGGAAGATTATTTTGAATTTAATTTAAAAAATTGCGATATAACACTACCTTTACTGAAGGAGCTTGATAATAGTGATTATGCGTTATTAGCAGACAATTTGGATACTGCGAGCAAATATCGACAAGATCCTTATTTAAAATTTATCTTACGAAAAGATGTAAAATTACGGAGGGGATTGGATTTTTATAATGAAAAACGGCAGCCTGAATTACATATTCTTCAAAGCGGATACGATAAACTTAATAAACACATTGGCAAATCGGTGCATTTTTCCTGTAAGCTGGATGTAAAGGACTATATACAGAATAATGTTGCAGGATTGATGAAAGGAAGCAATAACAGAAGTGCTTTGATTATTAGTGCACATTATGATCATGTAGGTAGTGTGAGCGATATTATCTGGAGAGGTGCGTTGGATAATGCATCGGGCGTCTGTACCTTAATCGATACAGCAGAGGTAGTTAAAAACCTTTATGGCTCTTCATTACCGCCTTATGATATCATATTTGTTGCCTTTAACAGCGAAGAAGATATGATAGAAACAGGAAGCTCGTTTTTTATCCGACAGATGTCGGAAAGCTACCAATCTATTTTTGATATTAACATTGACTGTATTGGAAACAAAGGTGCGGAAGCACTCTATATCTATGGCAATGAAACAGATGCCTCCTCACAAATAAAGAACGGGTTTATCAAAAGTCTTAGTGCTGCTGAGATTGGTAATGTTGAGGAATATCCCGACGTATGTGCCGGTGATCATCAGTTATTCACTGATGCTGTTTGCCTTACTACATTGGTTGATACCTCTATCATACATACACCGGAGGATACTTCCGATAAGATAGATCATGAATACTTAGGTCATATCAGCCATGCCTTAGGCTCCTATATCGTGGATGAATTGGATATGGGGCTTATATTTTCCGTTTTAGAGAGCACAGAAAAAGATGATGGTGCTGCGATTCAATATCCCGGTGATGAGAGAAAACCTCTAACAGTAGAGGAATTTGAAGATAAGTATCATTGTGAACTTAGCTTTAGTGATGAATACTTACGTGAGATACAAATTGGAGGTACACGACCATTATTATCTGATAACAAATATAACGCAACTGGAACTAAAAATTTATCTCTAGGAGATATTCGACTTGTAAGATTTTTATATGATAAAGATCAATATAATATTAAAGACGATGTCATGATATATTATCAAACATTTGATAAAAATAATTCCTTGGAGATGTCCATCAAGGATGAGACACTTAAACAGAATGGATACTCTCTTGATCATTTGTCTCCCTTGATAAAAATTGGTGAACAGGACTATTATCTTCCGGCAGAAGGTACCTCAGATAGTGTTCAATTAAGCACCTATTATGAAAATGACAAGATATTTTTATGGGTTTCTATATATTTTCGTATTGATTGCAAAAACGATGCTTTTTCTCAAAATGATTATATGAATAATTATTTAGAATATGTTCCAGAGCAGTATATCAGTGGTATGTCGGAATTGTTATTAGGATATTATGAGTAATATAATTTAAAACAAGTTATTATATTAATGAATGCAAGCCTAGCTAGCATTCATTAATCATAAATTAAAAATAGCTCCCCTTAGAAAACAGATTTTTATACGAAATATATCTGCCTTAAGGGGAGCATCTCTTTTTATTAACCGCCAGTGCGACGGATCCCGTATTAAATATTATCAGCTCTGGTATTTCTCTTTATAATGGTGAGCCTGCTCGAGCATCATATCCTTCACCTTCATCAGACGGATCTGGGTACTGCGCTCATTCTCATCCAGCTTCATGACGATGAATTTGATCTTCGCCTTCATCTCAGGAATCATGACATGCTCTAATGCGTTGACTCGGCGTCTGGTCTTCTCGATCTCGGCCGCCATCAGCTGGCAGGACTTCTCTACCTCCGCCAGGCGAAGCATCTCGGGTAGCAGATCCTGAAGGGATTTTACCGCATCATCCAGGTCACTGGAGGTAAATGCAAAGCCGTAAGGGTAGATATCATGCTTATTGGGTGTCTTGGTCTTATATTCGAATTCCGGAATCTCAACACTCATGACATTCCTGGTCGAAGCCTCGAGATATACCTCCTGTCTCGGTGCGAGCAGGGATACATTAATGACCTCATCGGGCATGGCGGATCTGGCCAGCAGGAAGTTCTTATTCGCTGCCTTTATTCCGGCCTCCACCTTCTCACGAAGGACCTTATTCTCCCTCACTAAGTCCAGGAACTGCCTCATCAGCTCATCCCGCTTATCCTTCAGTAGCTTATGTCCACGGGTTGCCGTAGCCAGTTTCTTCTTCAGCTTCGTTAATTCCATTCTGGTAGGATTCACTTGTGTCTTAGCCAACGGTCATCCCCCCTTTACTGTTTGCCATAATATTGATCTAACAGCTCATCCTTAATTCTCTTCAGCTCCGTCCTCGGAAGGATGGCTAACAGCTTCCAGCCAAGGTTTAAGGTCTCTTCAATATCACGGTTGGCAGCATAGCCCTGGGATACATATTCTCTCTCGAAAGCATCTGCAAATTTCGCATACAGCTTGTCGATATCCGTCAGAGCCGCCTCACCGAGCACGACCATCAGTTCCTTCGCTTCCTTACCTCTTGCATAGGCTGCGAAGATCTGGTTCATTGTGTTGGCATGGTCCTTACGGGTCTTGCCTTCACCGATACCCTTATCCTTCAGACGGGACAGGGACGGAAGAACATCCACCGGAGGCTTAATGCCCTGGCGGTACAGGTCACGGCTTAAGATAATCTGACCCTCTGTGATATAACCGGTCAGGTCAGGGATCGGATGGGTCTTATCATCCTCGGGCATGGACAGGATCGGGATCATCGTGATACTTCCTGCCTTGCCCTTCTTCCGTCCTGCTCTCTCATAGAGGGAAGCAAGGTCCGTATACATGTAGCCGGGGTAACCGCGGCGTCCGGGTACTTCCTTACGGGCTGCGGAAACCTCACGGAGGGAATCGGCATAGTTTGTAATATCGGTAAGGATAACAAGTACATGCATATCCTTCTCAAATGCTAAATATTCGGCAGCAGTCAGTGCCATTCTCGGTGTGGAAATACGCTCTACCGCCGGATCGTTCGCCAGGTTGATGAACATGACCGTACGGTCAATTGCACCGGTCTCGCGGAAGGATTCGGTGAAGAAGTTCGCTTCCTCGAAGGTAATACCCATCGCAGCAAATACTACGGCGAAGGGCTCTGTGGTTCCACGCACCTTAGCCTGACGGGCGATCTGTGCTGCCAGCTCTGCATGGGGCAGACCGCTGGCGGAGAAGATCGGAAGCTTCTGTCCGCGAACCAGTGTATTCAGACCGTCAATCGCGGATACACCGGTCTGGATGAACTCCTGCGGATAGTTTCTGGCTGCGGGATTCATTGGAAGTCCGGCGATATCCAGACGCTTCTCCGGAAGAATCTCCGGGCCTCCGTCAATCGGACGGCCGAGGCCGTCGAATACACGGCTTAACATATCCTCGGACACTCCGAGCTCCATGCTTCTTCCTAAGAAACGTACCTTACTATTGGACAGGTTGATACCGGCGGAGCTTTCAAAGAGCTGCACCAGAGCATTGCCGCCATCGATTTCCAGTACACGGCAGCGGCGCTTCTCTCCGTTTGCCAGCTCGATCTCAGCGAGCTCGTCAAATGCTACATTTTCAACACCCTGTACGAGCATCAGAGGACCTGCTACCTCTTGTATGGTTCTATATTCCTTTGGCATTAGGCTTCCTCCTTCTGTACTAAGTCGTTCAGTTCTTTATTCAGGGTCATCAGGATCTCATCATATTCCTTAGTTACCTTATCCTTGCTGATATACTTGAAACGGCCGATTTTCTCTCTGACCGGCAGCTTCACCAGATCCTCGATGGAAACACCGTTTCTAAGATACTGTAGGGACAGATCATAATAATTCAGTACCAGCTCCATTAACAGGAACTGCTTGTTCAGCTCGGTATAGGTATCTACCTCATGGAAGGCATCCTGATGCAGGAAGTCCTCACGGATGGAACGGGCTGCTTCCAGCTTCAGTCTGTCCGGTGCGGATAACGCATCCATACCAACCAGCTTTACGATTTCGTCCAGCTCCGCCTCATCATTTAAGAGCATCATCAGACGGTCCCTGTCTTCCATCCATTTCTCATTTACATTGGTATTAAACCACTTTGACATATTATAGAGCGAATAACTGGTCAGCCAGTTGATCGCCGGGAAATGTCTTCTATAAGCCAGATTCGCATCCAGACTCCAGAATACCTTAACGATACGGAGGGTTGCCTG
>JAEZHX010000071.1 GCA_023436765.1 Bacillota bacterium | reverse complement strand
ATTATTGATAACCCCAGTCAGGACATACCGTTCGTGGGAGTGCTGTATTCTCCTATGGTAGGACTGACTACCACAGAGCTGGCACAGATCAGAGTCCATGCAAGGAATAAGGATATGTACCAGGCAGCATTAAGCTATGTGGTGGAAGGTAGTCAGGATTTGAAGAAAAAGCTGGAGGCTTTTCTTAAACTGTTGGCTGACTTCCGTGATATGATGAAATACACACCGATTCACGAGCTGATAGAAGAGGTACTGGAGCGGACCGGTTATGGCTATTATGTTCTTGCCTTACCCGGCGGGGACAGACGGAAGGCTAACATCGATATGCTGGTAAATCAAGCGGTGCGTTTTGAGAAAGGCAGCTATAGGGGGCTTTTTCACTTTATCAGATACATGGAAAAGCTGAATAAGTATGAAATAGATTTTGGCGAAGCCACAACCATGGGTGAGCAGGATAATACGGTCAGGATCATGAGTATCCATAAGAGTAAGGGACTTGAGTTTCCGATTGTTTTTGCTGCAGGCTTACATAAGCAGTTTAACACCCAGGATGTCAGGAACAGCATCGTTATCCATTCAGAATACGGAGTGGGACCGGAATCCATTGACAGTGTGAGAAGGATGAAGGCACCGACCTTACTGAAAAAGGTAATCCAGAAGAAGATTCTGATGGAGAACCTCGGGGAAGAGCTAAGAGTACTCTATGTAGCCATGACCAGAGCAAAGGAGAAGCTGATCTTAAGCGGTTATCTGAAATCAAGAGAGGAGATCAGGAAGAAGCACTTCTCCTTCTATGAGCTTATGTCCTCCAAAAGCTATCTGGATTTGGTGCTGCCTGCCATGATGAACCAGATGTCCGGAGTCCAATTAACCAAGGGGTATCCGTGCTCCATGGAACATAAGGGACAGGTAATCAGGCTTTTCCACAAATCCGATCTTATGGGGCAGGAAATCACAAAGCAAGTAATCCTTAGGTTGGAAGAAGAGGAGCTGAAGTCCCTAGATCCGGATATTACGTATGATTCGAAAATAAAGAATGAAATTAAAACGAGATTTAACTTTATATATCCCCATCAGCAAGCTTCCGGACTTAAGGTTAAGCTATCGGTATCCGAACTGAAGAAGCTTGGCCAGTTTCTAGATGAGGAACAGAGCGAGCTTCTATATCCCGGGACTACCGCCGAAGATCCATCAGAGCTACCGGAGCGGCAACCGAAGGAAGCAGCGAAGGAATGGAATGTGGATGCAACAAAGGAGGCTGAGAAGGAAGCTGGATATGAGGCAACGATACCGGACTTCATACGGGGTGGAGGCAAGGAATCCTCGGGAACGGATCGGGGAACTTTATATCATAAGGTCTTGGAGCTTCTTCGTTTGCCTGAGGTAAGGACAAAGGAGGATGTTGCTGCTGAGCTTGCCAGAATGGTGCGTGAGAATAGGATATCTGAAGCGGATTCCAAAAAGTTAAAACAAGATTATATATTTAGATTTACCCAGAGCCCTATCTCCGAGCGAATGAGGAAGGCACAGGCAAAGGGCAAGCTGTTCAAGGAGCAACAATTTGTGATTGGTATTCAAGCCAATGAGATCTATCCGGATAGGAAAAGTGAGGAAACGGTCTTGATCCAGGGTATCATTGATGCGTTCTTTGAAGAAGCCGAAGAGCTGGTCCTGCTGGATTATAAGTCCGATATTGTAGAGAACGAGGAGCAACTGGTGAAGCGATACAAGGTCCAGTTGGAATACTATAAGAAGGCGCTTGAACAGATCCTTAACAAAAAAGTGAAGGAGATGGTAATCTATTCATTGTATCTTGGGAAAGAAATAAGGTGTTAATTGAATAGGTTCTGGGTTTATAAAAGTATATTAGTATTTATGTTGGGTACACTCTAAAAAAGAAATGACTGAGAGGGAGTGCGACATGAGTGCTAAGAAGAAGAAAGAGATAGATCTGAATAATCTGAAACCTGAGGAAACCCTAAAATATGAAATAGCTACGGAACTGGGTCTACTTGATAAAGTAATGACAACAGGCTGGAAGTCGCTGACTGCTAAGGAATCAGGTAGAATCGGCGGGCTGATGACAAAGAGGAGAAAGGAACAGACAACAAAGGATAACGAGACGGAAAAGGAAAACCAGACTGTATAAAAGAGCACCGCCACGATAGGAATGGCGGTGTTCTTTATTCCTATGAAGGAACCTGCAGAGCAATTCGGCTTGATTCACTCATGATAGGGAACGTTATGTCACATTATATAGGTATTGTCATATTTGGGTACGGTACTCGATATGGTTCAGCTTCAGGTTATCTATCCCTAGAAAGCCCTTAATTGCAACACAGATACCGCCCAGAAGAATGGAGGTATCCTGCAGCACGGAGGGAACAATGCTGATATAACTGTTCATTCGGCTCTTCAAGCCACCTTCGATCCGCTCAATCACCTGAGGGAAGAAGATGGTGAAGGAGCTGTTAATTACGACTATATTCGGGTTATAGGCATTCAGTATATTATTGATTCCGACGGACATATATTTGACGAACTGGTCCATGATCCGTACAGCATCGGGATCAGAAGCTTCATAAGCCTTCCTGTACTGCTCAAAGGAGGCTTCTTCCAGACCCTTCAGGTCGGCATATTCCTTAAGGAGGACCCGCTCCGATACATATTGCTCAAGGCAGCCGTGATTACCGCAGGGACATTGCCTGCCATCGATTTCCACAATCGTATGACCGAATTCACCGGCTCTACCGTTATAGCCGGTATAGAGCTGATGGTTTATGATGATACCGAGTCCGATACCGGAATGTACACTGATATTTGCTATATTAGCATAATCATATTGGAAGGTCTTTTCTCCGATAACGGAAAGGTTAGCTTCATTCTCCAGATAGATAGGAGTGCCGAAATGCTGTTCCAGACCCTCGGCGAGTTGAAGCCCGGACAGATTATAGTATGGAGTAAAGGAAACCTGATTGTTCATTGTTACTCCATGAATACCCAGGGTAATTCCGACCAGTCCGTAGGGAGTTTCATCAGGTAGCTTCATGGAATTGATTAGTTGAATTAGTATGGACAGGAGCTGAGAGGGGTTTTTCGGAGTTTTGATCTGCTTCAGATTAAGGTCTTCCCCGGTCAGATCAGAGACCATTGCCGAGACGGTATCCACTCCGATATCGATGCAGATGACATAACCTGCCTTTTTATTGAGACTTAAAAGAATGGGTTTACGGCCTAGACTAGTGTCGTCACTTCCGATCTCGATGACCAGCTTTCTGTTTATAAGGTCCTGGACGATAGCTGAGATGGTAGCCTTCGTAAGGCCCAGATGCTTGGCTGTAGCTGCCCGTGAGATCACCGCATGATTTATGATGGTTTCCAATACAAGATTGGTATTAATATCTCTGATCAGTTCTTTACTGCCTGTTACCATAACTGTCACCCTTCGTATTCGAATTAATTTCTAAATTCCCGATCCTAATATATGAATTATGTTAACATAGAATGGAATATTTGGAAAGGGGTAGTTGGGATAGTTTTCTGGAAGTGTTTTCTGGAAGTGACGTGTCAAACCTCATGGTGTCTTCGACACCATGGCAAAATACACAAAAAAGTAGTTGGAAAGCAAGCTTTCCACAGGCTTTTTGTGTATTTAGTCCGTAACAAATCCGTAAGACTAGATCTGTTACGGTTTTGACACTGATCTTGACACGGAAATTAACACTGAGATTAACACTGATTTTAACACTGATCATGAACTGATCTTACTTGACATAACTTGGTCAAATTGTTATATTTATCTTAGATAGTTTAACCATTAAACAAGATGTAAAAAACCGGTTATATATTATATTAAAGGATTGAAAGGAGATTACACAGATGTTGTATATTGGTGTTGATTTGGGAACATCCTCCGTTAAGCTTCTTCTGATGGATGAAGCTGGAGATATCAAGAGTATCGTTACAAGAGAATATCCGTTATTTTTCCCCAAGCCCGGCTGGTCCGAGCAGAATCCGGAGGATTGGTACTCAGCTCTCGTGGAGGGCATCAAGGAACTCACCAAGGATTGTGATAAGAAGGAGATAGACGGTATCAGCTTCAGCGGACAGATGCACGGTATGGTAATCCTTGATGAGAACGATAAGGTAATCCGCCCTGCAATCCTTTGGAATGATGGACGTACCCAGGCAGAATGCGATTATCTGAATCATGAAATAGGCAGAGAAAAGATCTCCAGCTACACGGCAAATATGGCTTTGACCGGCTTCACAGCACCGAAGCTTCTCTGGGTAAGAAAGCACGAGCCCGAGAATTTTGCCAAGATCAAGAAGATCATGCTGCCGAAGGACTATATTGCTTACATGCTTTCCGGAGTTCACTGCACGGATGTTTCCGATGCTTCCGGAATGCTGTTACTGGATGTTAAAAATAAGCGCTGGTCCAAGGAAATGCTTGACCTCTGTGGTCTGAAGGAAGAGCAGATGGCGAAGGTTCATGAGTCCTTTGAGGTAGTAGGAACCTTAAGCGCAAAGGCAGCTAAGGAATTAGACCTGCCTGAAACAGTGAAGGTTATCGCAGGCGGAGGCGACCAGGCGGTTGCTGCTGTCGGAACAGGTACCGTTGGCGTTGGCAAATGTAATGTTTCCCTCGGAACCTCCGGCGTAGTATTCATCTCCTCCGAGAAGTTCGCAGTGGATGATCAGAATGCACTTCATGCCTTCTGCCATGCAGACGGCAAATACCACTTCATGGGTGTTATGCTCTCCGCAGCTGCTTCCAACAAGTGGTGGATGGATGAGATTATCGGAACCAAGGAATATGCGAAGGAGCAGAAGGGCATCGAGAAGCTCGGTGAGAACAATGTATACTTCCTGCCCTATCTGATGGGGGAGAGAACCCCTCATAACAATCCGAATGCAAGAGGTACCTTTATCGGTATGACGATGGATACCACCCGTGCCGACATGACACAGGCAGTACTTGAGGGTGTAGCCTTTGCACTCCGTGATTCCTTTGAGATCACGAAGAACCTTGGGGTTAATCTGGAGAGAATCCGCATCAACGGCGGTGGAGCTAAGAGCCCGTTGTGGTGTAAGATTATTGCAAATGTCCTGAATGTTAAGGTCGATAAGATCAATTCCGAAGAAGGCCCTGCCTTCGGTGCAGCAATCTTAGCTGCAGTAGGCTGTGGCAAGTATGCTTCTGTTGAGGAAGCTGCCGGTAAGCTGATTAAGGTCATTGACACTACCGAACAGGATCCTGAGATTGTGAAGCTGTACAATCAGAAGTATGAAGTATTCAAGCAGCTCTATCCTACTCTGAAGGACATGTTCGACAAGATGGTATAGGAATAAACAATAGTGGGTTATTCATTAGAACAGGGAAATCATGTATGTGGTTTCCCTGTTCTCAGTTTGCGGGTGTTTACTGTCTCATCCTCGTTACCAGATCGCATAAATAGTAGGTCTCACCAACCTATGGGTTGATTACCATATTTATGTATGCTAAAATTATCCGTAATAGTATAGTAGAAACGGTATTGTTAACAGACAATAAATCATATGATACGGATAGGAAAGGAGCTGCCACTATGCAGCCATACACAACTGATTTTGCGAAAGTTTATGATATCCTGATGGATCATATCTCCTATGGGGATTGGGCGGATTATATCACTGAACTATTAAAGAAACACGGGATAAAGAGCGGTCTGGTCCTGGAGCTGGGCTGTGGGACAGGAAACATGACCCGCAGTATGGCAGGGAAGGGCTACGATATGATCGGCCTCGATACCTCGGAGGAGATGCTGGCCATTGCCAGGGAGTTAAGTGAGGGCAAGGAGGACGGGATCCTGTATCTGTGTCAGGATATGAGAGAGTTTGAATTATACGGAACAGTGGCAGCCGTTATCTGTGTCTGTGACAGTATGAACTATCTGCTGGAAGAGGAGGATTTAATAAAGGTCTTCCGGCTGGTGAACAATTACCTGGACCCCGGCGGATTATTCATCTTTGATATGGACACCCCTCATGCTTATGAGGAAGTCCTGGGGGATACCACCTTTGCGATGAACCGCGAGGAAGGAAGCTTCATCTGGGAGAACAGCTTCTATCCGGAGGAGATGATCAATGAGGTGAATCTGACTCTTTTTGTTCCTCAGAAGTCCCGGGAGGGCCGAATCCTATATGATAAGTTGGAGGAGACCCATGTAAGGCGGGCTTATTCTGTCGATACGATACGCAGACTGCTCACTGAGGCAGGGATGGAATGGGTAGCTGCCTACCATGAGCTCTCGGAGGACAAGCCCAGGAAAGACAGCGAACGGATCTATATACTGGCAAAGGAGCAATATCAACCGAATAAATTGTATCAGCAGGGATGATTCGCATACCAGTCTGAAGACAATTGTACCGAATGATCGGCGAAAATTTGATGAATAGCGTGGATTCTTTGTATTGGCAGCATTCAGGCATATTGATCCAGAGGTCAATGAGTCAGTATGGAATAAGTATATTTAGATTATAATCGCAGATAATGAAGAAGAAAGATTTGCCGGAAACGGTAAAAGCTTGGACAATAAAACATTAAAGGAGCAGCTATGACGGATTATATTATCAGGGCAAGTGCAGCAGACAACCAGATCAGGGCATTTGCTGCAACAACAAGGGAACTGGTGGAGCACGCAAGACAGATACATGGTACTAGCCCGGTAGCAACCGCGGCCTTGGGAAGATTGCTGACAGCAGGAGCCATGATGGGAAGCATGATGAAGGGCGATACGGATATCCTGACACTCCAGATCAAGGGGAACGGACCGATCGGCGGAATTACGGTAACAGCGGATGCCAAGGGGCATGTGAAGGGTTATCCTTATCAACCCGAGGTACTGTTGCCTGCGAATGCGAGGGGTAAGCTGGATGTCGGAGGTGCCTTAGGAGCCGGAATACTGACTGTAATCAGGGATCTTGGGTTGAAGGAGCCCTATGTGGGACAGACCCACCTGGTTTCCGGTGAAATTGCAGAGGATCTGACCTATTATTATGCAACCAGTGAACAGGTTCCCTCCAGTGTTGCTCTTGGAGTATTAATGAATAAGGATAATACAGTAAGGCGTGCGGGAGGCTTTATCATCCAGTTAATGCCCTTTGCAGAGGATGCAGTGATCTCTAAGCTGGAGAAGAGGATCGGAGAGCTGGATGGAATCACCGGGCTACTGGATCAGGAGATGACCCCTGAGATGATTCTAACCCATATCCTAGGAGATCTCGGGCTGGAGCTTCTGGATCAGCTGCCAGCTTCCTTTGAATGCAACTGCAGTAAGGAACGGGTGGAAAAAGCAGTGATTTCCATAGGGCAGAAGGAAATCACGGAAATGATTGAGGACAACGAACCAATTGAGGTGAATTGTCATTTCTGTAACCAACATTACCATTTTACTGTCGATGAACTGAAGGGCTTCCTGAGGAAGGCGGTAAGATAGGAGGAGTCAGAAGAATAACAGATATTACAAAAATTATATAAGGAATCCCATTGTAACGGCTAATTTATCATTCTAAAATAAGAGGTTCAATGATAGATAATTGAAAGCTACGGAAGGAGAAATTTATGAAGGGTGCATATTACACAGGGGAATACCGGAATCTGTTCAAGGAATACGGATTTGCTGAACAGGAGATCGAGCAGAGGCTGGAGGATGCGTATCAGACCATCTTCTACGGACCGGAGGAAGAGCGGTTCTATCATGAGGTTGGAGATGATATGGCATATTTTGAGGATACCGGTAACCATGATGCCAGGACCGAGGGAATGTCCTATGGCATGATGATGTGCGTTCAGAGGAATTGGAAGAAGGAATTCGATAAGCTTTGGAAATTCTCTAAAACCTTCATGTGGATGGACAAGGGAGATAACAGCGGATATTTTGCCTGGTCCGTTCAGCCGAATGGAAAGAAGAATTCCTATGGGCCTGCACCGGATGGTGAGGAATATTTTGCTATGGCATTGTTCTTTGCATCAAACCGCTGGGGGGATGGCGAAGGAATTTATAATTATTCCAGAGAAGCCAGAGCAATCCTTCATGCATGCGTGCATAAGGGTGAGAATGGTGCACCCGGGGACCCAATGTGGGAACCCAGTAATAAGCTGATCAAATTCATCCCCAATTGTAATTTTACGGATCCTTCTTATCATTTACCCCATTTCTATGAACTATTTGCACTCTGGGCTAACGAGGAGGACAGGGAGTTCTGGAAGGAGGCGGCGAAGGCCAGCAGGGAATATCTTAAGACAACCTGTCATCCTGTTACGGGACTGGCCCCGGAATATTCCTATTATGACGGAAAGCCTTTTAAGAAGGACCATCGGGATAGATATTACAGCGATGCCTACAGAGTTCCTGCCAACCTTGGCCTTGATTATGCCTGGTTTGCGGCAGATGAGTGGGTGAGGGAGAATGCGGATAAGATTCAGAGATTTTTCTGTGAGACCGTGAAGGGTAGAATTGATATGGTTTATGAACTTGACGGAACCATCATCGAGGAGAAGGCGCTTCATCCGATAGCGATTATAGCGACGAATGCAGAAGCATCCCTGGCAGCCGGTGATACACCCTATAAGAAAGAATGTGTGGAGCTGTTCTGGAATACACCTCTGAGGAAGGGTGACAGAAGATATTATGATAACTGCCTCTATCTGTTTGCTTTACTGGCATTAAGCGGCAATTATAAGATTTGGAGATAAAGAGAGGGATGTACTGAAGGATGTGCTGAGTGATATGGGGAGTAAAGTACATAGGAGTTCAGTCGCTACAATAAGAATAATTAAAAGGAGAGGTTATATGAAATACGGATATTTTGATGAGAAGAACAAGGAGTATGTAGTAACCAGACCGGATACCCCGGCACCCTGGGCGAATTATCTGGGGTCACCGGAGTACGGAGCAATCATCTCGAACAATGCCGGCGGTTACAGCTTCGTTAAGAGCGGAGCGAACGGCAGAATTACCCGTTATATCTTCAATCAGGAGGACAAACCCGGACGTTATGTCTATCTGAGGGATGATGACGAGAAGGATTACTGGTCAGCCTCCTGGCAGCCGGTAGGAAAGCCTCTCGGTGAGGGGAAGGATTACTATCAGAGTGCCTGCCATCATGGCACTGCTTATACGAAGCTGAAGGCACAGTATAAGGACATCTCCTCTGAGGTGCTTTACTATGTGCCGCTGGATAAGACCCATGAGGTCTGGAAGGTTACGGTTAAGAATACCAGCGACCGTGTGAGGAATATCTCCGCGTTTGGTTTTGTGGAGTTTACAAATGAGAGCAATTATGAGAATGATCAGGTGAATCTTCAGTACACGCTGTTCATTACGAAGACCTATTTCCTGGGGAATAAAATTCTTCAAACCATCAATGAAAACGAAGGCAGACTGTCGGATGGGACCAACCACAGGGAGCGTTTCTTTGGGATGACTGGAGCGGAGATTACCTCCTATAACGGAAGTAAGTCCTCCTTTATCGGCAGCTACAGAAGCTATGGGAATCCGATTGCAGTAGAACGTGGCAGCTGTGATAATGTTCTCAACTATAACCAGAACGCCTGCGGAGCACTTCATACGAAGATGACACTGCAGCCGGGAGAGAGCAGAGAATTTGTATTTCTGCTGGGCCAGAAGACGGATAAGGAATCAGCAGAGCTCCTGAAACATTATTCTGATCTGAAGATCATTGACAGGGAGATGAACGAGCTGATCAATTACTGGCATGGTAAGCTCAGTAATTTCCAGATCAAGACCCCGAGTGAAAGCTTTAATGCAATGTTGAATACCTGGAATGCCTACCAGTGCTTTATTACCTTTATCTGGTCCAGGGCAGCCTCCTTCATGTATGCAGGACTCCGCAACGGTTACGGCTACAGGGATACGGTACAGGATATCCAGGGAATCATACATCTGGATCCCGCTATGGCAAAGGAGAAGATCCGCTTCATGCTGTCCGCTCAGGTGGATAACGGCGGCGGTTTGCCATTGGTGAAGTTTGACCATAATGCCGGTCATGAGGATACCCCGGATGATGCTTCCTATGTGCAGGCAACCGGACATCCTGCCTATCGTGCGGACGATGCCCTATGGTTGTTCCCAACCGTATATAAATATATGGCAGAGACCGGTGAGAAGGAGTTCCTGGATGAGGTCATCCCTTATGCGAACAAGGATGAGGGTACGGTTTACGACCACCTAAAGAGAGCAATCAATTTCTCCATGGAACGCAGAAGCAGTCATGGAATGCCTGCGGGTCTTCATGCGGACTGGAACGACTGCTTAAGGCTCGGCAAGAAGGGTGAGTCCACCTTTGTAGCTTTACAGCTGTATTATGCGATGTCGGTGCTTCGTAATATTGCAGAGGATAAGAAGGATACCGAATATTTGGCATATCTGGATCAGGTACAGACAGAGCTAAAGGATACGATCAATCAGAACTGCTGGGACGAAGACCGCTTCATCCGAGGCTTCAAGGAGGACGGGCAGGTCATCGGCGCCAGGAAGGATCCGGAGGCCAGCATGTGGCTGAATCCCCAGTCCTGGGCAGTCATCAGCGGATTGGCAACGAAGGATCAGGCTGAGAAAGCCCTGGAGAGCGTAAATAGAGAGCTGAATACCAAATACGGGTGCAGAGTGATGGCACCAGCCTATGTGGACCATGCCTTTCAGGGGGCATTAGCAATCCTTTATAATCCCTCCACGAAGGAAAATGCCAGTATCTTCTCACAGACCCAGGGTTGGATCATTCTTGCTGAGGCTCTGATGGGTCATGGAAACCGTGCATTTGAATATTTCACAGAGTCAAGTCCTGCGGCCATGAATGACCAGGCCGAGATCCGAGTACTGGAGCCCTATGCCCATGGACAGTTTGTGGAAAGCGTTGATTCCCCTTACGAGGGACGTGCCAATGTCCACTGGCTGACCGGTACTGCCTCCACCGTGATGGTTGGCTGCGTGGAAGGTATCCTCGGAATGAGACCCGACCTGAATGGTTTGCTGATCGCACCGAGCATCCCGAGTGACTGGAAGGAATTCCAGATTGAGAAGACCTTCCGCGGTAAGAAGCTCCTAATTAAGGTAGTAAACGAGTCCGGTGCAGAGAATGGCTTTAAGGAATTCTATGTGAACGGCGTAAAGCTGGAGAGGAATTACCTGCCGGAAGAGCTGATGAAGGATACGAATGACATTCTGTTGGTGATGTAAATAAGCACCGGTGCCTTGCTTCTTACATAGCATATGAGATAACTATATCACTGAGTATAATGAGAGCTTATCCTGAAGCTGGAGTTTCAGAATAAGCTCTCATTTTTACGGATACTGCAGAATGCACAGCTGAAGCTTTAAAACAACAAAATAAACCCATAAAGGAACGCCAGGAACAGTAGGTTATAAATCGTAAACACACCGAGGTATTTGAGCGGCTTTGCACCCTCCGTACGACAGTAGAACTTATAAGAAATCAAGCTTGCCAATGAGGCCACCAGGGTTCCGAGTCCACCCAGGTTCGTACCGAGAACGAGAGCCTTGGCATTCCCCGTAAAGGAGGAGAGAAGTACGGCAGCCGGAACATTACTGATTACCTGGCTGACTAAAACGGAGACAGCCAGCTCCTTACCCTCCAATAACCCTGCCAGGAAGTCCCTGGCGGCAGAGATATTGCCGACATTTCCAACAAAGATAAAGAAGCATATAAAGGTCAGCAGTAGGCAATAATCTACCTTTTTTAAGATCCTTCGGTCAAAAACTAAGATTACCAGAAGGACAGAGGACAAGGTGATGCGGTAATCGACGAGCCTGACTACACAGAGCAGGCAGATCAAAAACAGGCACCCATAGAGTACGCCTAGAAGCATTGCATTCCTTTTCTTAGCATGGTTTGTTTCTGAAGCATGAAGCTTGAGATTCTTTCCGGAGGCATCTGTCTCCGGATACTTTATGTTAAGGGGTTCTTTGCTGATCAGAAGTACAGACGCTATCAGCAGTCCCAGGGATACCAGGGTAACCGGAAGGGTGGTCAGCATAAAATCATTGATTGGTGTCTTGTGATAGGTATAGAGATAGAGGTTCTGCGGGTTACCCACCGGGGTCAGCATACTACCAAGGTTGGCTGCAATTGTCTGCAGTACAATGACGATAATAAGATATTTGCTTTGGCCCGCCATGGTAAGAAGCAGAATAGCAAAGGGGACAAAGGTGATCAGGGCAACATCGTTTGTGATCCACATTGAGGTAAAAAAGCATAGCAGTACCAGAATCAGACTTAAGGATCGGGTACTCCTGCACCGCTTCAGAAGCTTTTCGGATAGCTTTAGGAACAGACCGATTTCACTCGCGCCTGCGACCACAGCCATCAGGCAGAACAGAAGAGCCAGAACGCGGAAATCTATGTAGGAAAGGTAATCGGCGGACGGCTGTACCCATAGCATGGATAGTGCAGCGGCAGCTCCGGCAATCCATAATACAGTTTCTGCTTTTATCAGATGAAGTAATTTCTTAAGTGTCGTAAGCATTTGCTCTTTCATGAGATCGCTCCTTGGTATTTTTAAAGATTCTAGGAAATTCTATCGCAATTGTAATAGAAAAGCAATATAAATATTGTTATTGCGCGTTAAGCCTTTCTTTGCTAAAATCTATTTGTTAATGAAGTATTTTCGTTGTACGAGCAAGTAATACAACAAGAAATAGAAGGAGCCATGAAATAAATGACGGTTATGTCTGATGATATCAAGAGGGAGAGGTTGGCCGGACAGGGTGCTGGCATGACAGATAAGACAGCAGAAGCCCCCAGAGATTACCTCTTTGATAATATGCGGGCTTTCTTAATCATTCTGGTGGTCTGGGGTCATATCCTGACCGCCATGATATTTGATTATGACATGATCAAAAGTATTTATTATTTTCTGTTTTTCTTCCACATGCCGGCGATGTCCTTCATCTCCGGTTATTTCTCTAAGAACCTGGAGAAGAGCAGAAGCAA